>CAZSVY010000244.1:0-6042 GCA_964610495.1 uncultured Methanosarcinales archaeon | reverse complement strand
GCTCCGGTTTCAGGGATCTGTAGCCCATTGCGGTAGATATAGATAGCTTCCTGCAGTTCTTCGGTACTTATCTTTTCCCCTTCCTGCGAAGCCGGGCTATCCCAGGGATTCCAGGTGCGAACTGTCCAGTTCCAGCTCTGTATAACTTTCTCATCTCCGGTTCTGGCAACTGCTGTGACGTTATGAAATCCCGGAGAGCGGATTATCTCCGAGTATGAGCTATTCTTAACGCGAGCTTCGAAACTCCTGTTTTCTCCGTTAAGGTACCAGCTTACATTGCAGACATAGTTCGTACTGACACCGAATTCCTGCCTCTCTCCCTTGTAGGTTGTAATATTCCCTCCTGGGCTGGCTGAGTTAATTGAAAGAGGAGCCAGTGTTATATAACCGGGTTTTGTCCTGGTGTCAGATCCTTTACTGTTGCCGATAGTTAGAGAAACGGTATAACTCCCGTAAGAGCCGTAGGTATAGATTGGGTTTCGGGCTGTTGAGTCAATTTTCCCATCACCGTTCATATCCCATTTCCAGGAAAGGGCATTGCTGGAAAGATCGATGAACTGGACTGTAAGAGGGGACATCCCTGCTGTAACGTTTGAAGAGAAGTCAGCTTCAGGAAGTTCATTACTGGTCGTGAAAGCTTTAATGCAGAGGTTTGCTTCCACGTTGCCGGATATGTCTTGCATGTCTTTCCATCTGACCCCGTCAGGGCTTACAAAGCTTTCTCCGGGATTGGCCCGTGCCTTGCTGCTATACAACGGTACATACTGTTCGACTGCAAGAGGACCTGCAGCTGAAGGGTTAACATATCTTATAACTATTGAAAACTTCTCTCCGGCACGTACTGGCACTGTCGAGTTCAGCACATGTGTATGATATCCTGGCAAGGGGTATCGGCCGTATTCCCGTGCAATGAATCCCTGTCCCGAATTAACAGGGCCGGAAACGGGATTTTTATAAACGTATATTTCATAAGCCGTGTTAAGGTCCGTAGTATAGAACCCTATGGCTTTGAGGGTCTCATTCCTTCCCGAAGAGAAAACATTGCCTCCCCAGGCAACCAGGCTTCCCGGATACTCTTTTGATACTATCCATCCCAGAGGGTCATACTGGTAGACGTTGTCATAATTATCCTGACTTTCGGCTGTGAACACGGCATTTTCATCGTATCCCAGTTTTGTGTCGTAGTAGGAAATATAGAAGTATCCGTTCTCACCCCAGGCATCACCCCAGCTATTCTTCACTATAAAAGCCCCGTCTCCGGGCGGAACCTGCGCAAACGAGTTCCTGTCAAAAGAATCGTTCCAGCCCACAATGGTTACGGCATGGTTGACAGACGTGCTCCCGGTATATCGGTAAGTATGACTTTTTCCCTGATAATACGCCAGGTTCCAGTACATTGTAGAGTACACGGCCCCGTATTCCAGAAGTGCCCTTTTGAGAACCTCGTTATCCAGAGCCCCTGTCCTTCCAGGCGGGAAAAGTGCCTCTTGTATGTGCTTCTGGACGGGAAGTCCTGAGGGCGAATAGGTAGAGGAATCATTATAAGGATCCCGGAATTCATCTACAGGCCCGCTCCAGCGGGAAAGGTATGCTGTTGATATTAATGCGTTACCACCTTCGTACGGAGTAAGATCAAAACCCTGTGGATAGCTGCTTGAGACAAGGTTTTTCATGTTGTTTTCGGAAAAGTCATAGCCTTTTCTCTCTTTTCCCAGGATGTAAGATTCAAGAGAAGCAATAGTTGAAAAGGCCCAGCAGCTTCCATCCCTTCCCTGGTTCTTTGCGGCTGTAACTTTCCCCTCCCTGCGCAGATCATAAGCAGGCGGAAGGTCAGAACCCGAAGCTTTCAGTAAAAGTCTTCCTTCAGGGCTTGCAAGTCCTGGCAGATTCACAGGCGAGGGCTTATACCCTGTACCTGAAATCTGTCCGTTCTCATCCCCCGAAGAAAAAGATCCAACCGGGCAAGGCTGCAAGCCTTCCAGAAAGTCGGGATTCATTGGTGCCGTTTCAATTGCAGGTTCAAGCACGGATTCGGCAGAAGATGTGCAGTTCTGCGGCATTTCAGGGTCTTCGGCACTTGCTGCAGCAAAACCCGGGCTGCCCGGCAGGCACAAAATCAAGACCATAAATGCAGGCAGAAAAAATTTTATTTTTTTAAGCAGGGAGAACTTTATTGTTTTCAAGATTTTTGGCCTCAGTGAGATCGTCTCCCGATCAGCCTTTAGAAGGTTTTTAGGGCTGGCCGGGATGTACATCTCTATCATTATTTTATAACTGATTTATAGAACTATTTATGAAATTTGTCTATAAGTCTTTTTCCAACTGAGTAAAATTTTTTTATTATGAAGCTAGACAATTTTCTTTGTATAAAGGCTTCATAGAGGCTAAAATGGGCTGCTATTTCGCGAAAAAGTCGTATTACTTTTTAAAGAAGGGTAGCGCCAGTTAGTATAAAAAAATAGACTGTACGAGTATTCAAATCTTTAGTTATATTTATCTAAACTTAATTCCAATTGATTAATTTTAATATACTGTCTGATTTCGGTTAATCAATTTTAGTTAATTATTTTAGTTAATTAATTTCAGTTAATTGCTTTTAGACACTATCTAATTTTAGTTGGTCAGTTTTAATAAATTCTCGGATTTGGGTGATATTTCCAACAGAAAGAAACATTACTCTTGCCTTTCCATACCTTATAGGGCATATTTTAAGGGGGTGGAAACCTGCTTTCGGAAGTACTTGCAGACCTTGAGAAAACCAGACCTGAAGACCTTGATAAAGAGATCCTTAGAGCTGCCATGATTGCGGAACTGGATGCTATCAACATTTATGAGCAGATGGCAAACCTGGCGAAAAGCGAGGAAATTCGTAAAATCCTGCTTGACATTGCCAGAAAAGAAAAAATCCATGTAGCGATGTTTGAAACCGTACTGCTGCAAACCGACAAAGAGTTTTTGAAGATCTATTCAGACTATGCTCTGGCTAGAAGTAGAAAATAAGTTTTATTTTCTCCATTTTTCGCATCTTTTCCTTATTTTTCCTTACTTTTACCCGATCCTTACCAGATTAGCCTGCGATAACCAAATTAACCTTCCATAATCAAATTAGTCTGTCTTAGTCAAATTAGCCTGCCATAACCGAATTAACCTGCCATATTAACCTTTATCTTGCCAGAACCATATTTTCTATTGATTCTCCATGCTTGAAGACTATGAAAAGAAGAGACACTTTAAGAAGACTCCTGAGCCGTCGGCCAGCGATTTTAATAAAAGTTCCGACAAACCGATTTTTGTGGTTCAGCGCCATAATGCGCGCAACCTGCACTACGATTTCCGCCTGGAGATGGATGGGGCCCTGAAAAGCTGGGCTGTGCCAAAGGAGCCCCCGAAAGAGGCAGGCACCAGACGGCTTGCTATCGAGACTGAAGACCATCCTCTGGAATATGCCGATTTTGAGGGGGAAATTCCGGCCGGGGAATACGGAGCCGGCAAGGTTGAGATCTGGGACAGGGGAACTTTTGAGCTTTTGAAACGTGAGGAAAGGGAAATTGTGGTGACACTTGACGGAGAGGAACTGAAAGGAGACTACGTTTTGATAAGGACAAAATATGGAAAAGGGGAGAAAGGCTGGCTTTTCTTTAAAAGGGCCGACCGAGGGCCAAATGAAGGCCGACTGAAGGTCGATTGAAATCCGGTATTTGTGAATACTCTTGCACTGCGGCAAGAGTGAAGGTATAAAAGTAGTGTGTAAGTGTGAAAGCCTGAGAGCGAAATTATAAAAACGAACGTATGAAAATGAAATTATTGCAGTAAAGGCAGGTTTTGAGAGGCCTGATTTCGGGCCCAGACCCTGAGCTTTTTAAACCATTATGAGTATAAGCATATGGGGATACTTACGGAAGAAAGGGTAAAAATCAATGTTTTTGAAACTGCCGGGGAAAACTGCTGCGTTGCCTCCTGTGACGGGCAGAAGGTCTACGACCGAATTACGGCTGCGCTCTGCGAAAACAAGCTGATCGAACTTTCTTTTGCAGAGACGAGTGAGCTGACGCCTGCTTTCCTGAATTCGGCAGTAGGGCAGCTTTACGGCTGTTTTCCCGCAGAACAGATTGAGAACAACCTCTTATTCACGGATATCTCCGAGGAAGACGAGACTATCCTTAAGAGGGTGATCGAGCGGGCGAAAACCTATTTTGACCACGCGTACACCTGCAGAAAGGCACTGAAAGACGTGCTGGGAGGAGAAGAGGATGCGTAAGAGCGTTCACCGCGCAATCGTCTATCCCGTAAAACGCCGCCCAAGGCTTCGCGCCGGGGGAGCCAGGCCTGCAAAACCCATTCCTGTAAAGGTGCATTCCATAGACAAATATGATTTTCCCGAAGGCAAAGGCTACTTTTTTGACACCAACATCTGGCTGTATATTTACGGCCCGATCGGCTGGCCTGACCAGCGGTCGGACGCCTATTCCAGGGCCTTAAGAGAAATCCGAAACTCCGACGGCACAATCTACATAAACTGCATGATAATTTCGGAATTCATCAACGCCTTCTCCCGAATCGAGTTCAAGCAGCAGACCGACTTTACAAGGTTCAAGGAATTTCGAAACTCCCTGGCCTTCCGGGCAATAGCTCAGGAAATAGCCTTCAACGTGAGAAAGATTCTCAAAAGCACCCTGGCCTGCGATCCCGAACTGCAAGCCATAGACCTTCCTGAAGTCATGGACCTGTTCGAACAGGGTAAATACGATTTTAACGACCTTCTCTTTGCCCAGATCTGCCGTGCAAAAGATATGATTTTCGTAACCCATGACAAAGATTTCAGCGAACTCGGAGTCGAGATCCTGACCGCAAACGAGAAGTTGATGGATACCGGAAGAGGATGACCTTGCAGTTTAGTCTGGCTTCAAGAGTCTGATGAAGAAGGTTATACTTCCCAGTGCCTTGAAATACCTGCTGCTATCAGTGAAGGAGATACTAAAGAAGAGGCGCTTGAAAACATCAAGGAAGCCATCCAGCTTGTTCTGGAAGTCACGGGTGAAGAGGTTCAGGTAAGAGGTGAGATTTTTACGGTGGATATCTCTTTTGTATGATTTCCGAATCTAGAGGTTAACTATTATTGGTTATCAGGTTTGACCTCAAGGTAGAGTTCAATTGCTTCTTTTGTTCTCGTGTTATCTTTTTAGGTTTGAAGTTAAGGTATTCAAGTAATCCGCATCTTTTATATGATCTCAGCTTTATCTTAGACCGCACGATTATCTTAAAGGTACCTCCCATGAGTTCTTACTTCCAGTTGGAAGAATCCGAAACCCTTGAACTGAATAAATCCACTGCACAGTTGAAACCTGCAGTAATCTCCATAGTTGCAATGCTCAACAAGCATCAGGAAGGCAAATTATACTTTGGAGTTAAGGATGATGGGACCGTTGTTGGGCAGGAAATTGGGAATGATACTTTGAGAACTATTTCTCAAGCTATTTCAGCGTACATAGAACCAAAAGTCTATCCTGTTATCCGGCAGGTAACATTCCAGGGAAAGCCCTGCATAGAAGTTGAATTCCGGGGAAATGAGGTGCCTTACTTTGCATACGGCAGAGCTTATATTCGCACTTCTGATGAGGATAAGCCCCTGAGTGTAAAAGAACTTGAAAATTTGATACTCAGGAAGAATAAGGACCAATTGAAGTGGGACAGTTCCATTTGCAAGGAAGCAAGTTTAGAAGATATCAGTGAAGAAAAAGTCAGGTTCTTTGTAAAAGAAGCTGGCAAAGAGTACAAAGGGCTTGAGAACTCCCTGAAAAAATTAAAGCTCGCAGAAGACGGAAAATTAACAAATGCCGCAGTAATTCTTTTCGGAAAGAAGCCCGAGGACTTTTTCCCTAATGCAAAACTCAGGTGTGCGGTCTTTGCTACAAATGATACTTCGTATATCATTGACATGCAGGACTATACAGGTGATCTCTTCTATCTGATCGGAGAGGCTGAAAAATACATCCTTAAAAACATCCATATTGGGATGCGGCTGGAAGGCCTGAAGAGAATCGA
>CAZSVY010000243.1:0-6237 GCA_964610495.1 uncultured Methanosarcinales archaeon | reverse complement strand
GCCCTAATTCCGATAGATCCCTGATTCTCCACAATCTAAAATATGATAGGTATGCGGCTTATTATAAGCATCAGGCTTTATCATAATGGCATAAATTCCAGCATTGGATAATGGTTCCCATCTTTTAATTGGATAAGGGCCATCAAATAATATTTCTCCCCATTCTAAGCTCATATAATTCTACTTCAAATGACGACAACTTTTTTGCCTAATTTGCCTGCGGCTTCCACAAATTCTTTTGTATCTACACCAGGAAATGTGTCTATAATACAAGTATCAAATTTTTCATCTAAACAATTCGCTAATTCTCTTATATCCATACTATAAACTTCAAATTTGCCTCCAGATGCTATTAATTCTTCTCCACTGCCTGAAAGTTTGACTGGAAATCCATTAGCTTCTAAATTAATCAAAGTAGTTTCTATTGCAGGCTTCCATATATCATTAAAAACAACTCTTTGCACGCCGGCTTTAAGGCATGCGATTCCTAAAGTCCCAGGCCCACATGTACAATCAAGAACAGTAGGCTTATCACAATCTTTCAAAGCTTTTTTAAGTATCTCTATTTTGGGTGATTCTATCTTTGGAAACTCTATGTGAATTTCACGCTGATATTTATATACTCCTAAAGCACCGTAAGGAGTCTGTATAATATCACATCTCAAATCGCATCCAGCAAGAAGTTCATATACATGAGGATTAGAATCAGAATCTTTTATACCCACAGTTTTTCTTATATCTCCCTTTAAAACCCCTTTAACTTCCCCAACTTCCTTTACAATTTTTTCAGCACATCTTTTATCCATTTCATTAGATAATATTACTAAAGAATCCTTAGGCAAATAGGGAACATAATTAGTCGGATAACCAGGAGTCACAAGAGGAACACATGAATTCCTTAAATTAGCTTTTTTATCTTTTATTCCTTCATCGATCATTACTTTTAGCACGTGAGACATTACAATATCAAGTTGCCTCTTACCGCAGTTACAACTTCCTAAATGGTCATCTATTTCATCTAAGTTAATCTGTTCGGCTAGAGGAGAAAATTTCTTTATTTTTTCTGTTTTGCAATCGTTGCATGGTTTGTAGAATAATTCAATGTCTTTTAGTGCTTCCGAAATAGGCCTTATGCACGTATCTCCACACCTGCATCTTATTTCCATATGCTTAAATATGGATATTTTGTATAAAAGTACTATGCCATTTCTTATTATTCCTGAATTTTGGTTCAGATTCTTTAGAAGGTAAATGATGATTTTGACCGATTGGAAATTAATTCCAAAAAGAAAATACTGAAAGTCTTAAGATTCCTTTCATGATCAGTTATCAAAGTTAAATAAGAACTGCATTTAATCTGCATTTAATCTGCATCTAATATGCGTCTAATCTGCATCTAATCTGCACTTAGAAATCCAGACTGTATTTTCAACTTATTCTTCTGAGATTTTTTCAATTTTTGCTCCAAGGTTGCATATATCTTTAAAAAAATCAGGATAAGATATCGATACAGATTCAGTGGTGTCAATTGTCGTGTTTCCTGCCACCATACCTGCTATTGCAAGGGCCATAACAATCCTGTGGTCATCCCAGCCGTGCACCGATGCTCCCTGCAATTTTCCGCCGGTTATGGTCAGGCTGTCCCTTTCCTCTTTAAGGTCTACCCCAAGCTTCGGAAGTTCGGTTGCAAGGGCACGCAGGCGGTCCGTTTCCTTATATCGGACATGTTCGGCATTTTCAATCCTGCTCGTGCCTTTAGCAACTGCAGCCAGGACAGCAACGGTAGGAACAAGATCAGGAGTTGCCCCGGCGTCAAAGGTTACGGCTTTTAATTGTCTTCCTCCCCTGACGGTAACATTACCTGCTTCTTTATCCCAGGTAATATCTGCTCCCATCTGTCTCAGCGTTTCAATAATTACCTTATCCCCCTGTTTTGAAGGGAAAAGGTTTTTGACTGTAACTTCCGACCCGTCAATCATGGCTGCTGCTGCAAGCAGGTAGGAAGCAGAGGAAAAGTCCCCAGGAACAGTGTAATCTTTGAAATCATATCTTTGCTTTCCCGGAATTATGAATCTGGTGCCGTTACTGTCATCAGTGTGGATCTTAACGCCTGCCAGTTCAAGCATCTCAAGGGTTACGTCCACATAAGGTCTCGACTTAAGCTTTCCTGTGATGGAAAGGGTAGTGCTGCTTTCGGCAAGCGGGCAGGTTATAAGAAGGGCCGAAATAAACTGGGAACTGATAGAGCCGTCAATGCTCACTTCCTGTCCCTCAAGTCCGCCTTTAACCACAATCGGAGCTCTCTCATTTCCTCGCGTGGAGCAGGCTCTTACCCCCAGTTTATTGAGCACTTCAAGCAGAGGCCCGTTTGGCCGGGTACGAAGGGAGGCATCTCCGGTGAGCACTGTAATCCCATTGGTAAGCGCTGCTACTGCGGTCATAAAGCGAAGAGTTGTCCCTGAATTTGCAGCATCAATTACATCCTCCGGGACACTGGGGTTTCCATTAACCCCGTGGATAATAAGCCTGTCTTCTTTCCTTTCAACCGAAGCCCCAAACATCGCGGAAGCCCGAATTGTAGCAAGAGTATCGGCTGAAATCAGGGGACGCCTGACAATTGATTCTTTTGAGAGAGCTGCCAGGGTTATAGCTCTGTGAGTATAACTCTTTGAAGGTGGGGCAAAGACTTCCCCTTTGAGTGAGGATTTGTCGATAGAAACACGCATGTGTACCAGAACTCTTCTATTTTTATTTTGGATTTTCCTGAGATCCAGGTGCTTACTTCTAGCCTTCTGAATAGATTATTTTGAATATTGTTAAAAACTTGAACAAAATTAAAGAATTCGAGCAAGATTAAAGAATCTTGAATGGGATTAAGAAATCAGTTTGCCCCTTTTACGATCTTTTCTACCAGATCCCAATCATGGTCATAGACGTGCGCTGAGATGCTGATAGTCGTGATCGTTCCGGGTTCGGTTCCCACCCTGTCGGCCACGTACTCAAGGAGTCTGGAAAGCCCGTATAGATTTGCCGGATAGGCTCCCCCAAAATCGTGGCTTCTGAAGAGGGTGGTGAGGTGTACCTTTCCGTCTCTTATCTTAAAGTCATCGAGCATCATGCAGGGGACTTCATTAACTTTCGTATCCACAGGGGGAATCCAGGTGACTGCTATTGCTCGCCTTGAGGTTGGGTTTTCCTTCAGCTTGTCGATCACGTATTCTATCTGATCCACTTTTCCATGCCAGTTCCGAAGGCGCTGCCCGTATGTATACTCAAAGTCCTGTATATTTTCTCCCGAGATCAGCTGCTTTGCATACTCTTCAAGCCTTTCCTCATTCCAGGCAGTATCGTGCGGGATCCTGTCAGTGTAGGGATCTTCAATTACCACCATCAAATCCATGAATTCCCTGATCTGGCTTCCTCTCTCATCTGTTATGACCTGTCCATGATTCCAGATGACGTTAAGCCCGCGGTACCAGGCATCAGATATGCTTTTTGCCCTGATAATCCTGCCAATTTCAAACCTGTCTTCCATTGAGAACTCCCCGATAAAATCAGGATAGGGTATGGACAATTAATATCATAATTCGACTACAAAATATTTCAAATCCGATATTTGACTAATGTCTCGGATCTTTTTACGCCTGTTATTTACCTTTCTTCTTTATTTATCACTTTCTTTTATAAGTGCTTTCTCTCCGATATGATCCTAAAACCTCTCTCTGGGCAATGGTAGCATATGGCATGCTTAATTTAAAAAAATTCCGGAAAAAATAGGACATAGAGAAAAAGGATCAAATGAAAAATTAAAGAAAAAGAAGCTGGTGAAAATAGACTAAATAAAAGCCGAATATAAGGGACAGAATTAGAAGCCTGAATAATTAAGAAAAAAGCCTGGATAAAAGGCACAAAATTAAAAGAAATAAAGGTTTGAGAATATTCTCAAAACCCTCAGAACCTCATAGCTCTCAGGCGCTTCACCCTTTCATCGGTTACGGGGTGAGTTCTGAAAAGAGACTGGATCGCTCCTCCTTTTAGCGGATTGACAATAAACATATGGGCGCTGCTTTCCTTTGCCTGCACGTCTGAGATTCTCGGCCTGTAGTGAGAGTTCCCATATTCAAGTTTTTCAAGAGCATCGGCAAGAGCCCAGGGTTTTCTGCAAATGCTTGCCCCTTCTGCATCGGCTGCATACTCCCTTGACCTTGAGATTGCAAGCTGGATCAGGGATGCAGCGATAGGCGCTACAATTGCCATCGCGATGAGGCCTATAATTCCGCCGTCGTCATCATCCCTGCCGCCGAAGCCGCCGAAAATCGCAGCCCACTGCGCCCAGCTGGCAAGCATTGTAACAACACCTGCAAGGGTTGCAGCTATAGCACTTATCAGGGTATCCCTATTCTTCACATGTGCAAGCTCGTGTGCCAGCACGCCTTCCATTTCTTCATACGAGAGCAGTTCAAGAATCCCGGTTGTAGCAGCCACAGCCGCATGCTGTGGGTTTCTTCCGGTTGCAAAGGCATTCGGCATTCCGGACTCTACGATATACACTTTGGGCTTTGGTATTCCTGCTCTCATTACGAGCCCATCGACAATCCTGTGCAGGTTCGGGGCTTCCGCAGGGGAAACTTCCTTTGCCCTGTACATCTTGAGTACTATCTTGTCGCTGTACCAGTAGCTTCCGAAGTTAATGACTATTGCAAATACGAATGCAATAATCATTCCAGTCGGTCCCCCAATGGCCCTTCCTATCAGAATCATGAGACCTGTAAGGGTGGCAAGCAAAACTGTAGTTTTAAGCATGTTCTTCATGACTTCTCACACGACGTCCTCCCAGGCTAATGTCTGGGTTTTCGGTCTTTGACTTCTATGTTCTAAACTTATTTCAGTAAGTCAGATCAAGTAGAATTAGTATTAATTATTCTGACTACAGATATATATTTTTTCTCCCGCATATGCAGATTAATACAATTGTATTATTCCGGTTTTCTTATTTATGTATAATTAGTTTTAAATTCTATAAAATGGAAAATCCTTTTCTCAAAAAGGGAAATTTCATTCCATAAGTTATATTCTTCCCTTTGGAATATCCTTATTTAAGTTCACACTAATAATTAGTATTTCTGTTTTGGTATATTTACATTTGCATATTTCGGGTATTGAATTTAGTTTGATTTCAAACTATTACTGGAATTTCAAGTATATGTATTTATTGAAAACATCTTTCATTGGATTGATCTATTGAGCCTATCCCAAAACCAATTATGGTCTCAGTAAGTAAGAGTGTCAGGATCACTTTTCATGATCAGAAACTCTATTAGTTATTCATAATACGAGATTTCGAAAAGTAATTTTGAGTTTGGGATCAGCTCATTCAGTAAATGAAGATAGACGACTAATAAATAGTTTATATTAATCCGTCGTCAAAATAATCCGTGTCAATCTTTTTAACCTCATAAGACTTTACTTTAGAAACTCCCACATCATACTCAATCATTAGCCTTGCAAGCATTTCCCCGTCAATCAGAACAATGTTTCCTGTAAGCTCAGCATAGTCGATAGCCTCTTTCGAAAAAGATGAAGTCGTTATAAAAACTCCCTTTTTAGCCTTCTTTCCGATCAGAGCGCCTGCGAATTTCTGAATTTCAGGTCTTGGGACTGTGCCTTCCCAGCGTTTTGCCTGGATATAAATGACATCAAGCCCAAGCCTGTCTTCCTTTATGATTCCATCGATCCCGCCGTCGTGACTTCTGCCGACTGCTCTTCCTGCATCTGTTCTTGAGCCTCCATATCCCATTTTTGTCAGGACATCAACAACCAGTGATTCAAAGAAAGTAGGAGAACACTTTTTTACTGCCGAGAGGATTTCCAAAACAAGCTCATTGTGAAGTTGCTGGTAGGAGAGTTCAAGAGATTCTCTTGGGTCTAACTGCTCAGTTTCATTTTGGTCTTTGCCTAACTCAATAGTTTCGACCTGTTTTCCTCGGCGAAACTCATTAAATTCTTTGAATTGAGTTAAAAAATTAACATCTATTGATACAGGATTTTCTCTCAATACAGACAATCCTTTTTGAGTGATGGAGAAATATCCTTTTCTTCCCGAATTAAGCAAACCAGCTTTTTTCAGGTAAGTACATGCCCATCCGACCCGGTTATTAAAAACAGCTTGCTGGCCACTTGGCAAAAGTTCTCTTCTCTCTTCTTCGCTTAATCTTAACTCTTCTGCAAGATGCTCAA
>CAZSVY010000242.1:0-5430 GCA_964610495.1 uncultured Methanosarcinales archaeon | reverse complement strand
TAAGAACTTTGAGTGGCTTTCCTTTTATTGTTTACTGTTTTTTCCTGTGTCATTCTCGAGGCTATCAAATTAGCTCTAAAAGATCCTGATCTAATTTGACAATCGTTTTTTTAGAAGTTCTCTTAAATGAATTCTTGTCTCAAACCAGTTCGATGCTGTCCTCTAAGGTTATCACAGTCCGAAAATAGGTACGTCCACAGATAGTGAAAAAAGGGATAAGTTTTTAAATTAAAAATCTAATTTGAGAGCCTCTTCTCCAACTTTATACTCTAACCTCACAAGTTCGTTGTCATACCTTTCAACCCTTCCACTCCTGAGCCTGATCTCTTTTCCTATGTGGTCAAACAGAGGAATCCCACCCCCAAGGATAATTGGAACCACAAAAATAATCAGATCTCGCACAAGGTTTTCTTTAAGAAACGCTTTAACAAGCTGTGAACCACCCACGAGCCAGATGTCCTGATCCGTGTCTTCCCTGAGCTGGCGAACGAATTCCACAATATCCCCGGAAACGAACTCTACATTCTTTTCGCGGCGCAAAGGTTCTTTTTGCCGGGTAAATACATATGCTTTTCTCTCCCCGTACGGCCATTCTCCAAATCCAAGCACCTGTTCGTAGGTCTTCCTGCCCATAAGAACTGTGCCGATTGATGTGTAAAATTCGGAGTAACCGTAGTCGGTTTCGGGATTGTTTTCGTATTCGGTTAACCAGTCTATGCTGCCGTCTTCTCGGGCTATGAAACCGTCGAGGCTGCAGGCAATGTAGAGTTTTACTCCAGGCATGTTTTCTTTCAATGTCTCCTCCCCTTTTAAGCCAGTATGAATAAGTGATTATTATCTGATTTTATGTGATTTGCTTCTTATTTATTGTTTCATTTCAGTTGTTTTATTGTTCAGACTGTTCGCTAGCGAAGGGACAAAATTTCAGGCGGACATATAATGGTCGTGCAGTTTGGTGAAGTTTTTTCTCTGTTTTTTGCTTGCCTTTTACCGGATTAACCTGGAAATGCAAGATCCTTTGCCTATTGGTCTCTTATAGAAGACAGAGTATAGCAAAAACGGTCTTCCATAAAAGACCAGACATTCCAAAGAATTACCTTCCTTAAAGGACGTTTTCCGGTAAATTCCACCAAATCCAAACCTTTATACCTTTTCCTTTCCCAAAAATAACTCTATGCCTTCCCCGAGCATCCAGATCGCCCTAAAAACCGAACATTCTATCAAAGATCGTCTTTACTGGAACTTCCTTAATCTCCTTCCCTTCCTTGTTGGTTCAATAGCAATTGCCAGAGATTCGCTCAAATGGGTAGCAGTTTACACAGTGATAGCCCTCCTTTTCTTTCTGATTGTTAAACTGCGTTTTATCTGCGCTCACTGCCTTTACTATATCCGGAGTAAGGGCTGCGTAAAGTGCATAATGCTCCCGGGAGTGCCAAAAATTTTCAAGGATAGGCCACATCTACATAAATTTTTTGAAAAAGTAATAGTTGTTCTTGGAGCTTTGCCTGTTTTCCTTTTTCCGGTTTACTGGCTGGTCAGGGATCCGCTACTGCTGGGGGCATATATAGTTGCCTGGGCTCTTTTCTTTTTGACTGTCCAGAGATATGAGTGCATAAAGTGCATTAACTTCGAGTGTCCTGTGAAACGGGTGCCGGCTGAGATGAGAAACGATTTTAAGAACAAAAGCAACCTTTCCGATAACTTCGATATTTCAGCAGATCAATTTCGGGTATCAGGTTCAAACAGATGTGCTTCTCTTAAAATAAAACATGAATTTAAGGACTTTCTCTACTGGAACTTCGTAACCCTGATTCTTTTATTCTCGGCAGGGCTTGCAATTGGTATTTACTCAACAGGGTGGATGTTTGCCTACATTTTTTTAGTAATCTTTCACTTTAATATTCTGGAGCAGCGTTTTTTCTGTACCCATTGCCCTTACTACGCAAGAGATGGAAAAAAACTGCGATGCATGATGAATTGGGCCTGGCCGAAGCATTTCAGGCCCAGGCCGTACCCTCCAGGCAAATTCGATCTCGCCATTACTACTCTCGGGTTTATAGCCGTGATTATCTTTCCGATTCCCTGGCTTTTGAAAGAACTATTTCTGCTGGGAAGTTACTCCGTTTCTATTTTGATTTTCTTGCTAACGATATGGAGGTATGAGTGTTCTCATTGCATTTACTTTGGATGTCCCTTTAATAGAGTTCCGGTTGAATTAAGGAAAGAGTTTGAAGAAAAAAGATGAATATGTGTTTGGAGGAAATCAGAGTTGGAGTTTCGGGAAAATTAAACTATCTTGAAGTCAAACTGCGCTTTGCTTCAGTCAGAACTCGATAGAAATTTAAGAAAGAAGAATTCTTCTTTCAATAATCTTAATAATAATGGACTTTTGCCAGGTTTCTCCGGATAGCGCGTCTGTACTTTACTGTGGGGTATCCGAAAATGACTACTATTCCCGGTTGGTTTCGGGTGTTGATTCCATACTTTTCTTTAATTTCTTTGCCTCCACTTTTCAGCATAGGACCGATAGTTCCTATCATGCAGCTTCCTAAACCCAGCGTTTCAGCAGCAAGAATTGCATAAGTGGCTGGAATAAAAGGATCTGCCGGATCAGCATAAGGAGATATATGGAAGTACATAGCAAGAGGGGCTCCGTAGAGCAGGTAATCAGTATCTTCTTTTCTCATTTCTTCAAAAATTTCGATTGCCGGATACATGAATTTGTCCAGGACTTCATACTCTTCCCTCTTCATGAAAGGCCGCAGCACGAGAAGTGCGGGTTTTGAAAATATCCATTTCTGGCTTTTCATATGCTCTAACATGTCATCGGAGAATTCCCTTACTTTTTCTTTTCCGTTTATGACCAGGACTTCAACATCTGAAGGTGGGATTCCCATGGGTGCCGTGCTTGCTGCTGCCAGGATCCGGTCTATTTTTTCCTGCTCAATTTTTCTATCCTCGAATTCCCGGATGCTACGCCTGGCAAGCATGAGAGCCATAAGTTCTTCGTACCCTGCTCGAGTTTCCCTGGCAGGAATGTTCATAAAAGAGGTTTGGGATAAGTCTCTTCCTTCAACCGTGATAGCTCCTGTGGGGCAAACTGCAGCACAGTGCCCGCAGCCGAAGCAGCCAAAATAGCGGGTTTGGTCGATCCTTACTTTACCGTTTTCAAGATAAAGAGGGGCTCCTTTGCAGACTTTAACACAGAGGTAACAGTCCTTACATTTCTCATAATCGATCCTGACAGTTGCGGTTTCAGAATGCCTGGCTGTAGGGATTGCCATAAGTTTGTTCTGAACGAAGGTTATAAAAATCTTTCGTTGGATGCAAGTTGACCAGAACTGAAGATGTTTTTTCTATTGGTTTGAGCATCTTTTTTAAGATTTGGGACAGCTGTGATTTGCATACAATGTGATAATTTCCCGGATTATTTCATTTTATTTGGACGAAACTTATTTATACAATGCCACGGAAACTAATTTCCGTGGTCTCTTCGCTAAACGAAGGATTACAAGACCACAAAAGGAGATACAGAAAATGAAAAAAGCAACCCAGGAGACTGCTCTCAAACCCGTTTTGCATGGGTTTTTGTTAAGCAACGGCACGTTTATAACTCCCGCTGAAATGGAACTCATGGAAAGCCTCGGGGTTGTCCGGGCAACAAAATCCTGAACTCCAGGAATAAACCGGAAAAGGACACGCTTCAGGACAGGTCAAATAACTTCTCGGAACCAAGCTGTAATAATACCTCCAAAAGTATCGATCCGTTAATTAACTCTCAAAAATGTCGATTAGTTAATTAACTTCCATAAAACATCGATCTGCTAAATAAATTCCAGGAGTTCAACAAAAAACCTCCAAGAATTCAACAGAATAACCTGTAAGAATTAAATAAGGTAACTTCCAGAAATCCAACAAAACCTCCAATGCCTGATAGAAAGTTGTAAAAAGCCGGAGAAGTTATTAATTAACCTTGATTCATTCCATAAGCTATTTCGCTCAAAATAGCCGTTGAAGCCGAATCAATAAAATCAGAAATGCAGATTGAATAATTTACTGAGAGTCCCGATAGGCCTGTTATCCTTGTGTCCTTTCTTTTTCAAATTCTCATTGTCTTTTTTAATGAAATGTCTTGGATATAAAGGTCATTGTATTGAGTTTGAAGTTTACATGAACTGTATTTATTTCGCCTGTAAATCCTTGTTATTTTTATCCCCGAATGTCCTCAGCCTGCATCGGGATTCCGATCTAAATCATAAAGTAAAGTAACTGGAGTAACTTTATGAAGTAGAGCGACTTATACTTCATATAATGAGAGAGTGACTGCTATGAAAGCCGCCTGCATCCAGATGAATATCTCCCTTTGCTCAAAACAGGAAAATCTTGAGCGTGCCCTCTCCCTGGCAGAAGAGGCGGTTTCGAAAGAAGCTGAGTTGCTCGTCTATCCGGAAGTTTTCTCTACTGGCTTTTGTTATGACCGTATAGGGGAGGTAGCTGAAACTGCTACCGGTCCCACCCTGGAAGCTTTATGTGATTTTTCAAAGGAACATGGGTGTATTCTCGCAGGCTCAATTATAGAACAGAGAGAAAAAGAAACAATAGGTGAGGAAAAGCCGTCTCCCTCTCAGTTCAACTTAGGTTTCTGCATCGAATCCGGAAAGCTAGTCGGCATGCATCGAAAAACCCAGCTTTATGGCCTTGAAAAAGAATATTTTGCACTTGGGGACCGGATACATCCTATTCGGCTGCAAAAACATGGACTTTCCATAGGGCTCATGGTCTGTAACGAACTCCGGTATCCGGAAGTTGCCCGAAAACTGGCCCTTGAAGGAGCCGACCTGCTGGTTTCGGCTGCCGAAATTCCCGACTTTTATCTATATCCCTGGCGCATTATGTCCCTCTCTCGGGCAGTCGAAAACCAACTGCTACATGTAGCCTGTAACCGGGTGGGAAAAGATAGATACTCAAAGTATCCAGGCAGCTCTTTCATTGCCGACGGATGGGGCAGGGTTCTGGCAGAAGCCGGAAAGGAAGAATGTGTCCTCATCGGGGAAATCGATCTCGAAGAGGCAAAAGAGATCAGGCAAACTGGTTCCATCCTCGAAGATCGCAGACCTGACCTTTACTAATTTAAAAGTTATTTACGTTATTTAAAGCCATATTTAAAAAAACCGACGTTAATAAATGAATTGAAAAACGGAGCTTATAAAAGCCCTGATAGTAGAAGTAATTAAATAAATAGTTTAAATAAATGTTTAAATAAATAGTTTAAATAAATAGTTAAAAAAATAACTTTTTAAAATTAAATAAAAAGGTGAACCCTGCCGGGTTACCCTTTCAGCTCCTTGACTATCAGTTCGCGTGCGGTTTTAGCATCTGCCGTACCTTTTGTCTTTTTCATGACCTGTCCGACAAGGAAGTTCAGGGATT
>CAZSVY010000241.1:0-12879 GCA_964610495.1 uncultured Methanosarcinales archaeon | reverse complement strand
GGATGCTATTGTCGAAGTTCTTAGAAACGACGGCAGGTCCATGAGAATTATCAGCGAGGAACTTGGCGAGCTTATTCTGGGAGACTCCCCGGAATTTTCTATCGTTCTGGACCCGCTTGATGGTACCTATAATTCTTCCGTAGGAATTCCTTTTTACAGCCTCTCACTGGCAGTTTCTTCTTACGACCTCTCAGATGTGAGATTCGGTTATGTGAGTAACCTTGCGTTGTGCGAGGAATATTATGCAGACGCCGGAAAGGGAGCTTACCTTAACGGGAAAAAGATCAGGACTTCTCTTAACTCGAATCTGAAGGAGCTGTGTGTCAGCGTATACGGCTACCGGCAAAATGTGGCAAGGACCCGTAAGATCTACAGCAGCGTCCGGAGAGTCAGGTTACTCGGGAGTGTAGCGCTTGAGCTGTGCTATGTAGCTTCAGGCAGGCTTGACGCTCTTGTAGATGTTCGAAAGGCTTTGCGCGTGACGGATGTGGCAGCAGGGAAACTGATTCTGGCGGAGGCCGGCGGGCTTGTTACGGACGGTTACGGAAACTCTTTAAGACTTCCCGATAATGTTACAGCCAGAGTGGAAATGGTCGCATCCAACGGACTTGTGCACGAAAAGCTTTTAAAATTGCTTTCGGGAGGATAAGTTGGCGATAAAGAAAATAGGAATCTCTTCACGCTGCGATAGGCCTGAAGTAATTGAAATGGTCCGGGAGATCCTTGCCCGTTTCCGCTCGAAGGTTAAAATTTTCGTTGCCACTCCCACGGCTGATGTGCTCGGAATAGAAGGGATTCCGGTTGAGAAGATGAGGGAAGAGGGAGTGGAACTCATTATCAGTGTAGGAGGCGACGGCACGGTCCTCCGGAATATCGCCAAGATGAAAAATCCTCTTCCTATACTCGGAATTAATATGGGTACTCTCGGCTTTCTTGTAGATGTCGAGCCCGAAGACGCCCTTGAAACCATAGAAGAAGTACTTTACGGCTTTTCGTACATTGAAAGAATGCGAGTAGATGTTTTCCTTAACGGGGAAATGCTTGAGACCGCAACAAACGAGATTGCGATAATGTCTGCAAAGCCCGCGAAGATAATCCAGTTTGAGGTTTATGTGGGGGATTGCCTTCTTGACTCGATGCGTGCGGATGGTGTGGTTTTTGCAACCCCGACAGGCTCTACTGCCTATGCAATGAGTGCAGGCGGCCCCATTATAAGCCCCAGGGTAAATGCAATAGTAGTTGTCCCTGTCGCTCCTTTTAAACTCTCCTCAAGGCCCTGGGTTATTCCGTCTGACAGCGAGCTCACAGTAAGATTGTCGGCTCCGAAAAAAGAGGCTGTTATTGCAATTGACGGACAGAAATCCTACAGGATCAGGCCTGATGATATTGTCAAACTTAAAAAATCCAAATTTCCGGCCCGTTTTGTGAAGATTTCGGACACCTGCTTTTACGAAAGGGTCCAGAAGAAACTTACCTGAGAAAAATCTTATGTATTATCTGAGAAAAGCCTTTATTTACTGCCTGAGAAAAGCCTTTATCTATTTCCTGAAAAATGTCTTTACCTAAAGTTTAAGTTCTCTATTAATTTCAACCTTTTTCTATTGTCTGAAGACCCTTGAATCATTTCATCAAATTTCTAACTGAAGTCCCCTGATAGAGATCAGATTATCGAATTTAAGTTTATTTTCTATTTAATTTTCGAGATGCCGTTACCGGAAATTCTTTTCCTCCAAGGAAAACATTTATACATGTGCAGGTAAAGCTATGCTTAATTTTGACGAGATACAAGATTTTCTGACTTTTAGGGGTGTTTGAACCCTGGTACCTCCTTATTCAAGCCTTTGAATTGGTCTCTGGCTGTACTACCTATATATCATTAAAAATAATCAAAAATCTCACGATAATGAGAAACTAAAGGAAGCAGTAACCATGTTAGAGAGCGAGCAGTATTCCAGAAATAATCTTATGGACTTTATTCAATATCGTCCCCTGGATATCGAGATCTGTGACGTGACTCTCCGTGATGGGGAACAGACTCCAGGCGTTGCATTTACAAAAGAACAGAAGCTGGCAATTGCCAGTGAGCTTGATTCCATGGGTATTGAGGTTATAGAAGCCGGGTTTCCTGTGGTTTCAGAAAACGAAAAGGAAATTGTAAAGGAAATTGCAAATCAGGGTTTTAAATCAAGAATCTGCTGCCTTTCACGAGCAGTAAAAGGGGACGTGGATGCTGCCCTTGAATGTGATGTTGATATTGTGAGCATTTTCATTGCTATGTCCGATCTGCACCTCAAATACAAATATCACAGAAGTTTTGAGGAAATGCTTCACTGCGCCAAGGAAACCATTGAGTACGCAACTGACCACGGACTGAAAATACGTTTTGCAGCTGAAGACTCAAGCCGGACACCAATTGACCGTCTCAAGCAGGCTTTTAAGGAAGTTGAAACCGAATATAAGGTACAGTATGTAAGTCTTGCAGATACGATTGGTATCCTGAACCCAACCACAACTCAATACCTTGTGAGTGAGATTTACAAATCAGTGAACACTGCAATATGCATTCACTGCCACGATGATCTTGGTATGGCTACTGCAAATACCCTTGCTGCTGCTGAAGCCGGGGCAAAGCAGCTCCATACAACAGTTAATGCGATCGGAGAGCGAGCAGGAAACGCTTCCCTTGAAGAAGTAATGGTAGCCCTGAGGGTGCAGTACGGCATAGACCGTTATGATACTACAAAGCTGACTTCCCTTTCCAGAATGGTCTCGGAATATTCGGGCATCACACCCTCGGTAAACAAAGCCGTTGTCGGACAAAATGCCTTTACCCACGAATCCGGAATCCACGTTGCCGCAATCCTGGAAGAGCCGCGCACCTATGAGCTCTTCCTCCCGGAAATGGTTGGCGGAAAGCGCAACCTTGTTGTCGGGAAGCACACAGGTAAAAAAGCCCTTAAAGGCATTATTAACAGCATAGGCCTCTGCCTTGAACGGGAGGAACTCTGCGCCCTGATCGAAAAAGTCAAGGTCTGCACCGAAGAAAAGCATAAAAGCATCTCACGGGAGCAGCTTGAAAGGCTGATTACCCAGGTCAGGCAGGAACAGAAGATAACAGAAAAGGGAGAAGAGAGATTTTCTATTTGAAAACTTCTTACCTGTTTGAAAAACCCCTTACTTTTTTACTTATTTTTTAATTATTTCCTGTCGCTTTCTATTTCTTGCATTCTTTTCTATTTCTTTCTCACCCTTCTTCTACTATTTCCATTCAGTAAAAATTAAAAAATATATGTGGAGGCCCACTCCGGCCTTTCTGGCGGGTTTGCCTCAAGCATTTCTCTCCATTTTTCATTGGTCAGGCGGTCGGACATGGGCTGCTTGAACTCGTAATAGCTCATAACCGGCCCGGCTCCCATAAGGACCCTGTCGTCCGGAAGCTTATATGCGACCACCAGCATGTCAACATACCCGACTCCTTCTTCAAGCACGGTTTCCGTGTTTCCATCGGTATGGACATCAGCCACGACTGTGGTTTTCCTGGCTTTCTCGTCAACATCCTCTATGGTGCCTTCAAGCTGGTCCCCAAAAGTCCTGATAAACTCATAATCTTCGGCTGTCAGCTCCTGGTTTTCGAGTTCCTTTTCAGAGATTTCCTGAAGCCTGGACAGGACGTCTTCAAGGTTTGTAAGCCTTGCCTTTGAAACCGGGTCAAGCACGCCCATTCCGTCCAGGCCCTGGTTTGTCATTTTTGTTAAGGCGAGCAGGCGGGCGTAGAAGTCAGGGACAGGTTCCACATAACCTACCACTGGTTTTTCTTCAGGAACCATGATTGCGGTTTCTTGCATGGTGTAACTTTGTTTGGCGTAGAGAATGGTGTCGTGCCTGAGCTCGGTCCAGGAAGCCAGTGAAGTACTCAATTCCTTGTCCTGCCAGGCAGCGGTCTGCATAAAGGTCGGATACCCTGCCCCGTAGTCTTTCAGGAGGGGCTGGAGGGAGTAAAGCCAGGACCAGTAGAGGTTCCTGTTCCACTCGGCTGCGCTGAATTTCGAGAACTCCGATTCCATTTTTCCATACTGGGCACTGTAGTTCTCATAACTGGAATCGTTCAGTTCGTCGAGCCAGTAAACAGCCCTTTCCGACCCCAGGAGGGCCATCGCATCAAGCCCGCGCGGGAATCCGCGAATAGGCCTTCCGGCTCCTGAAATTACCAGAGTAAACGGGGTTTTATTTTCAGTATATTCTCCCATATATTCTCCCGTATAAGCTCCGACAAGGTTTGAGAATACATAGGAATCCGGGATAAAGCGCTGCCCCATAAAGCGGAAGCCTGTGGTGTTTTCGAGGCATTCGTCCGCCTGTTCAGGGGTAAAGGGCGGCTCAAGAACACAATTTCCTGTACCTCCGTAAATTTGCGGCCCCGGATACTCTGCAAGTTTAACCTTGAGTTCCTCAACCGTTGTTTCATTAAATTCCCTTTTTCCGCTGCCAAATGCCGAATCCATAGCTTCTATATACTCATAGGGCCCGAGGTCATCGGAGAAGCCCACATAAAAAGCCGTAACCCCGTAGATCCGGTCCCAGTGCTCAAGAAGTTCAGGCTCACTCTGGAGCTTCGAAGCAATCAGGCCTGCCTGGATAGTCTGGATGCGGGCATCCTTTGCAGGGTCTTCGGATTCGATCAATTTCTCTTTCAGGAGCATGCTCATCCTGCCGTGCCACATAAACGCCATGAAGTAGTTCTGCAGTTTCTCGGACCGGGTATAGTGGCCTCGCGGCATGTACTGGGAATAATCTTCCTTATATTTGAAAATCGGAGAAAGCTCGAAACCCTCGTGAGCTTCAATCAGGGCAAGTTCGGCTTCAACCTCTTTTTTAACGAATCCGGGAACTTCAAATTGATATTGCTTTTCTGAACCTGCAGGGAAAAGGGACTCGTTCATAAAACCGTAAGGATCTTCTGCTCCCTGTACCTGTGCGGGTTTCGGCTGAAGGAGGCTCAGGGCGACAGCAAAGTAGGCTGCGTTTCTTCTTGCAGCTTCCTGTTCTTCTCCTGCGGCGGTATTATATTTCTCGACAGAAGCATTCAGCAGGGCAAGATCGGTCTCCCAGAGAGTATCGTAAAATTCCTTCTCTTCGATCTGGCGAAGGGTTTCATCAAACTGGATATGGTAGAGATGCAGCAGGGAATCCGTGGTAATGAAAATAGGGATTTCCTGTTCTTTGAGGGCTGCATACATGGAAGTTATGTCCTCTTCTCTGGGGTTGTGAGGGTTTTCAGTTACTACGAAACCATTACTTTCCAGTATTTTGAGGGCTGAATCATTCAGAGGAATCCTGCCGGAAAAGTTTTCATAATTCGAGATCTCTTCCCTGCGCAGGGGTAACTCATAAGAAGGCGCTTTTAACTCAATATCGAGAGCTTCAAGCCTGTAATTTCCTGCAATGGTGGAGTTTCCTGCCTCAGAGCCGGAAAGCTTTACTTCTTCGGTTTCCAGGCGGTTCACTGGAGAGGGTCCGCTGGTATTAATTTCTCCTTTCGTTTCTGTCCAGTTTTCCCCGCTTAACCCGGAACTCTGCTCCAGGCACCCTCCTGTAAGAAAAAAGGCTAAAATAATTAGAAGAATTAAATGAGTTACAACTGGTTTTATTCGATGCTTCATTATTTCATCCCCGCCGCTTTAGATTCTGTATTGAACCGGAGCTTGCCTGCCCGGAAGGTGAGGTTTTTATCTGTTCAGTCATATTGATTCGGATTGTTCCTGTTACGGATACAGGTTTTCTGCTATGGTTTCGGATTTCCTACGATTGATTCAGACTATTCCTGTTTTGCGACTGAAGACCTGCATAAGGGGTTAAAACTTCTAAAAAATCAATTTCCTTAGGTAGTTATCTCAGCAAAATATTTTAACTTATTTGGAACCGGTTAATTAATTCGTAACCAGGATTATGAGAACAAAAATTAAGACAAGTTTAAGGCGATCCGATAATAAGAATTTTAAAGTCCGGGCAGCTGGATTTTTTATATTTAGAGGAAGAAAAGAGGGCCGTTTTCTTCTTCCCTTTTTTCTCTTTTTCCTCGTTAGTCGTTCGGACTTAGAGGATCTATCCTGAAAAGCAGAATCATGAATAGTGCAGTTACAGTCCCTGTTCCCCATAAAAGCGGGTCTTTGGTAAGATTCAGGAGCGTGCCCATTACCAGCAGTAAAGCTCCGATTGTCAGTAATATCTGAAATTTCCTCTCCAATTTTTTCCCCCTTGTTTCCCTTTTTGAGTAATTAATTCTCAAACATCAGCTAAGGTGCTAAAAAGCACCAACCGGTTTTCCCTACTTTTAATTGATTTTTCTTCGTTATTTATTTTTTCACAGGACGTTTATTTTATAAATCCTGGAAGTTTTGAAATCAGGAATTTTTAAATTTGTATACTTAGAATGATGAATATCTCAGTCATAAAACGAAAGATTTTAATTTCCTATCTTGAGGCAACGTGAAAATTAAATCAGGACAGGATCGAATTAAAACATCCAATTAAGAAATAAAAAAATAGAAGTCGGCTTAAAATAAAACCCGGTTTAAAGTAAATAGAATTAGGTTTAAAGTGAAATAGAATTCGGTTTAAAGCGAAGTAAAATATGGCTTAAGATGAAATAAAAGTTGTTGAGCTAAAAAAATTAAAGAATAGAATTAAAAGGGAGGTGTTGGGATCAATATTTCCTGCACTTCGCTTTTATAAATATTACGGAAATCCCGGGAAGCGCAAGTTTTGCCCGGATCAGTTCCGAAAGTTTGGGATTCAAGATCTGCTTTTCTATTTCAGGCCCTGTTTCCTTCTCATTGTCAGTTATATCTGCCGCTGTTTCAGTTCTATCTGTTACTTTCTCAGTTTCATCCGGCGCTTTTTCTTCATCGGCGTCGATATCGAAAATTGAAACATCAGGGGTTATTGCCTCAACCACTTTCCTTAGATCGGGGGCAGCCTGCCCGCCGGTCATGGCTGCAACCTCATTCTGGAGCACGAGCACAAGCACATTGCAGCCTGTAGTCGCGGCACTCAGTAGCCCTAGAATGCCCGAATGTGCCAGGGCGAAATCTCCTATTACGGCTATGCCTTTTTTCTCAAAACCACATGCAACCGAGATTGCCGAGCCGAGGGCAAAGCTAACATCTACTGCCGCAAGGGGCTCGGGTGCGCTCCGAACGGAACAGCCCATATCACCTGCAACCCGCACTTCAAGCGTGCTGAGCAAACGGTAAAGGGGAAGATAAGGGCAATCGTTACAGATTAAAGCCCTGCTCCCGGCCTCGACGAAGGCGGCACCTGCAGGTTTTAGAATTTCTTCTCCGATATGCTCAAGGGCAAATTCAAGATCCTGGGGCCCGACCTGCCCGTATGGGAGGTGTCCTGTCTTTTTCCCATAAACATTCCCTGCGATCCGGATCTGCTCTTCTATAAAAGGCTCGGACTCTTCGGCAACGAGTACCCTCTGGTTACTTTTCAGAAAAGCCTTTATTCTACTGAGAGGAAGCGGGTTCACAAGGCTGAGGGACAGGTGGGAGATTTCGGGACAAGAAATCTCAACAGGAAACTCTTTCTTTTTTTCCAGTATTTCTTCAACTACCGTGGACGTGAAACCTGAGGAAATAATACCTATTTTTCCATGCCCCGAACCTGATCTGTATCCTGTGTTTTCGGTTTTCCTTTCACTTACCCGGTTCAGGTCCGTATTTTCAGCTTCCTCTTCCAGCAGGGGGTAGGTTCCGGAGTGAAAGAGCCTGTGTTTTTCCACCATCCGGCTCTTCCAGATTGCGCGGTCGAACTCAGGATGGGGAGACGAAGCCCCTGGAAGGCGCCTTATTTTCCCTTTGCTTTTTTCCAGGTCTGCGGTGACCCGCAGGATAACAGGCGTCCTGGTCTCTTCCGAAAGCTCGTAAGCCCGTCTTAGAGCCCTGTATGCAGTATCGGGATTAGCCGGGTCAAATACAGCTATCTCTGCTATTCGGCCGTACCAGCGGGAGTCCTGTTCATTCTGAGAGCCTTTCGCGCCAGGGTCATCTCCTGCAATTATGACAAGGCCAGCTCCGATAGTGTGTGTAACCGAGGTTATAAGAGGATCTGAAAGGAGGTTCATCCCGACGTGCTTTACAAGAACAAGTGCCCTTCTGCCGGAAGTCGATGCCCCAAGAGCGATTTCGAGGGCAACTTTCTCGTTTGTCAGCCACCTGGCGCTATAATCCCGCACTATTTCGGAGGCTGCTGCCCCGGAGACCGGGGTCTCTGCTTCTGAAGCTCCTAAAAGCTCTTTTTCCCCGGGTTTTCTCAAAAAAAGTTCCATAAGGGAGGTAACAGGATACCCGGGGACGCCTGTTATGAGGCTGACATCACTGTCAAGGGCTGCAAGGTAAAGGGCTTCAAACCCGGTGCACTCTGGTGCTTCTTTCTCTTCTTTCAAACTGACCCCCCGCTGCTGGAATTCAAAGGATGCCGTATTCAAAGTTTAGTATAATTCAAAGTTCCTTATGACTCAAAATATGGATAACATAAAGTTCCGTATAACTTAAGATTCCATATAATTTAAAATTCCTTATAAATCAAATCCAGTATAACCTGAGATTCGATAATTTAAGATTCCGATAACTTAAATTTCGATTTGAGGTTTCTATTTCGAGACTCCTGCTTTGTTGATCCCTGCTTTCTTAAATGCCACTTTTAATCTTTTCCATTGCAAGGGGCTTGATCTGAGTACCAGGAATTATAGATTCTTCAGGCCTTCCGAACCAGGGAAGAGAGGCAAGTGCACCTATTACCCCGTTACCGTCAAGCAGGACTTCCACACCGTTTTCTCTGGCGCACTGCAAAGCCTCGGCTTTAAGGATCCTTTCAGTCCGACCGCGATTGCTATACTCGTATAGCCCTTTTGCATAGAAATCCGAAAGGACAACCATTCCGGTTTGGGCTGAAGCACTGTATTTCTCAAGCGCTTTTTTGAAAGCATTTACCAGCCTTGATTTTGCTTTCTCATCCACACAGCCGAATTCAAGTACCGTAGACATGCAGTTCTGGGTCTTTTCCGGAACCGGGAAAAGCTGGACAAGAGCATGGGAAAGATAAACGGCTTCCTGGCAGTCCAGTTCCTTTGCAATATTGTGAGTCAGGGTCCAGGTGGCTCCTATTTCTTTTGAATCGGTATCATCTATGCCTATTAGAACACGGTCCCTGCGCGGAACTACAATCGTCCCCTTTGCGCATTTCTCGCCCCCGGACTCGGAGATGTTGTATCGAAGCACCCCATCTGCAAAGGCCCTGCAGCGGGTTGCGCCCACGCCTCCGCCTCCCAGTCCTGCATAGGTGATTTCTACCTCGTCCCCCTGCACGATTACGGATTCAATGCCTGCGGCTGCAACGGAGGGTTTGAGTTCGAGCTTTGAAGATCCGGTTTTCATGAAATAGCGGATCATATTTCCGGTCGAACGGGTTTTCAGGACAAGGGGCGCTTTTGCATAATGGTAAAGGGACCAGGCGGCCCCGCTGTAACAGTTAGAGTGCTCAATGATCTCCGCATACTCATTTGCCGCGTCACAGATAGCGTAAATGCCCTTATAAGGCACAGTATACGGGTCATCCAGGGTTATTTCCTCAATATCTCTGTTGTCCAGTGCACAGGCGTTTATATGTTTTGTAATTAAAAAACCTCCTTTTTAAAGGGAATAGGAACTGGGAGGGAAAATTTGTTTGATCGAAAAGCCCATTTCTTGTAAATATATATAAATATCGTAATTTTAGTAAGTTATATAAGCGGATTATATTGTGCAAATAGGCTGAATACAAACTATCAGTTATATATTTGACTATAGTCTCTGAAAGTAGATATTCAGCCTGATTTCTGATTAAATAAAGCTACTTTCGATAAACACTTCTGATAGAATAAAGTAACCCATAAAGCATATATTATAAATTTTCTGGGCAGATCTGGCTCTTACGGCTCTTATGGCTCTTTAAGAGCTTTCCATCTGAAAGCTTTCTTTCGAGTTCTGGCGCTTTAGTCTTTCTTTTATTTTACAAAGCCCTCGTCTTTAAGGCTCACATACCTGCCGTCCCCGATAATAATATGGTCAAGCACGTCAATTCCAAGGAGTTTTCCTCCTTCTACCATTTTCTCGGTGACCATTATGTCCTCCCGGCTCGGGCTCGGGTCCCCTGAAGGGTGATTATGGACCATGATTACCGATGCTGAGGATTCCAGAAGGGCTGACTTAAAAACCTCACGCGGGTGAACAATGCTCGCATTCAGGCTGCCGACAGATACGACTTCTTCTTTCAGGATCTGATTTTTTGTATCAAGGCAAAGTGTTATAAATTTTTCTTTTTTCTGTTCACGCATCTTAGGGTACATCAGGGCATACACGTCCCTTGGGGAGCAGATTTTCCTTTTGGGCTCTTCCGCAAAAGTCTCAAGCCGGCGGGCAAGCTCGAAAACTGCAGCTATCTGGGCAGCCTTTGCCTTCCCTACTCCATGAACCTGCATAAGCTTTGAAATATTTGCAAGACTGAGTTGCTTGATGCTATATTCTGTGAATATCCGGCTGGACAGGCTGACAACATTTTCTTCCCGTGACCCTGTCCTCAGGATAACTCCAAGCAGTTCCGCGTTTGAAAGCGATTCCGGCCCATTTCGAATAAGCCTCTCCCTTGGGCGTTCTTCTTCAGGGATATCATGAATCCTGACTTTATTTATTTCCAAATTGACCCCTCTTTTTCCCATGTTTAAATTGATCAAACTCTCTATAGATAATATCAATGCCAACTATCTATAGATAATATCAAAGTTTCGATATTTGAATCTTCACAAAACGGCCTGTAAAATTAAAAAAAGAAATAAAAAGTGCCGGCCCTTACTTATACCGGAAAGTGCATAACGCTCTTTGATGAAAGTCATTTCAGTTGTCGGGTATAAAAAATCGGGCAAGACCGCCCTTGTTTCATCGCTAGTCCGGAATCTTTCCTGGTTCGGGACCGTAGGCACTGTAAAACATATGGGGGAGCAACGCCTCAATCCCGCAGATACCGATACGGGCAGGCACTTCGATGCGGGAGCTGATATGGTAATTGGATTAACGGGCTCAGAAGCAACCGGCACCGAGCTTATCACCTTTTCCAGGGACTCTGACCTTGAGCACGCGCTTGACCTGCTCTGTGACCGGGGCCTCGATTTTGCCGTGGTAGAAGGCTTTAAGGAAAGCAATCTTCCGAAAATCGCGATTGGTGACCTTCAGAGGGTTTCCAATGTAGTTTTCAGAATGCCTCAAGATATCGATATGCACGAGGAACTTACAGCTTCCCTTGTAGGAATGGCCCTTGCCCAGCCTGACCGCTACACCCTTGAAGCCCTTATAAAAAAAGCCAGGAAAACTCCTGCCATCCGAAAAGCAGGCGCAATCGGCACCTTTACCGGCATCGTCCGTGAGCTGGCCGGTAACGAGAAAACCTCCAGGCTCGAATTTGAAAAATACGAACCCGAAGCCTCAAAAGCCCTTGACCGCATCCGGGAAGAGCTCAAACAAAAAGAAGGTATCCTTGAAGTCCTGATCCACCATAAAACAGGCATCATCAAAGCCGGAGAAGACATAGTCTACATAGTTATCGCAGCGGCCCACAGGACCGAACTCTTCCCCGCCCTCAGCGAAGCCATAGAGCGCATAAAAGCCGAAGCCCCGATCTGGAAAAAGGAATTCACGGAAAAAGAAGAATTCTGGGTCCACGACAGAGAATAAGTTAAGAAACAGGCCTGAAATCGAAAGGAGCAATTAAAGGCAAACAGAGAGGAAAATCAAAACCATAAAACCCCGGAAATGATCAAATGGGCGGAAAAACAGAATCAGACAGGGAGCTAATAAAATTTAGGAGTGCCGTCGTCCTGGCGGGCGGCAGGGGCAGGCGGATGGGCATGGCCGAGAAAGCCCTCCTCGAATTCGAAGGCAAAACAATCCGTGAGCGCCTGCTTGAAAGCCTTTTCCGGGCTGTGGACGAGGTCATTCTCTCGGTCCGGGACAAAACCCAGGAAGAAAAGCTCAGGCCGGTGCTTGAAAAGTTCCCTGCCCGCGAGATCCGTTTCTGTTTTGATACTCTGGAAGATGCCGGCCCCCTTGAAGGCATCCGGGCGGGGCTGCTCGAATCCAGGGCAGAATATTCTTTTGTCTGCGCGGGGGATATGCCTTTTGTGGATTTCAGGGTTGTAGACCTGCTGTTTGAGAAAGCAAACGGACACGATGCTGCCCTTCCGAAGTGGGAGGATAGAAAGTTCGAGCCTCTGCATTCAGTTTATTCAAAAAAACTGATCTCTGAAATCGAAAAAGCCTTTGAAAAAGGAAGGTGTTCAGTTCTTACGCCGGTTTTCGAAATGCAGGATGTTGTTTTTGTTGAGATTTCGGAAATCAGGGAAATTGATCCTGAACTGAGGACTTTTGTGAATATAAATACGATTGAGGATATTAAGAGTATAATTGGACCTGCGGTGCAAAAAAAGGCATAAACCACATTTGTTTTAAAAAACTATTTTGTTGAAACCCTAGTACTTTATTTTGATTAAAAGTTGCTTTACTTACCTGCATCCTCTATCTCAAACTTAACCCCACGCTTCTTAAGCTCTTTCACAATCTCTTCCATAAACACTCCAGGCCCCGGTTCATGCCTGTGATGAAACTCTTTTACCTTGCCTGGCTCTCCGCCGACGGATGTGATTTCCACGCCGCATGAGGGGCTTTTCGGAACGCTTAAGACTTTTATTTTTACGCCCCTGGCTGAAAGGTCTTCGAGGAGGTCGGCAATATGGGTAAAGATTTCTCGGCAAAAGCGCCTGTAGGCAGGATGGTCGAGCTGGTCTTT
>CAZSVY010000240.1:0-3265 GCA_964610495.1 uncultured Methanosarcinales archaeon | reverse complement strand
GCCCACGATTTCAGTGGCTTTCTTGACCTTACGCATCATGTCTCTTGGGAAACCTATCGAGGTTGTGGCTACATACGGAGAGCCGTGGGCTGCCATGATAGCAGGCATATCCTTTTTGGGGAACGGGTTTCCGAAGGAAACTTTCCCGGCCGGAGTGGTTGTGGTGCTTGCATCGAAGGGCGTTCCACTGCTGCGCTGGGCTCCGGTGTTCATATAGGCTTCATTGTCCATACAAATATAAGTAAAGTCGTGGCCCCGCTCAAAAGCCCCTGAAATGGCCCCGAAGCCTATATCCATTGTAGCGCCGTCGCCTGCGATAGCTATAACCTTGATATCTTTCTTTTTGCCGAGGGCTTTTAAGCCAGCTTCAATGCCTGAAGCCACTGCTCCTGCGTTCTCAAAGAGGGAGTGGATCCAGGGAACCTGCCACGAAGACAACGGAAAAGGCGTAGTTGTGACTTCAAGACAGCCGGTTGGGTTAATAATAATACTGTTGGGACCTGCTCCCATGAGTGTGAATTTTGCAGCAAAAATATCACAGCAGCCCGGGCAGGCGCTGTGTCCCGAGGTGATATAAGTTTTCGGTGCAGTTCTACTCATTGTTACGCCTCCTTAAGGTCCGGGAAACGGCTTTCAACCGGAATTCCGGACTTTGGAATTTCCTTAATTTCCTCAAGAACCCTGTATTTTTTCATGAACCTTGCAGTGCTTTCCATCGAATATTTCATCAAATGAAAACCAGGAATCTTCATAAAGAAGAATAATAAATCAAAACGAATGGCAAGAAGAAGTCCAGAGGCGTTGAATCCGTTCACTGCGTCCCCCAATGCAGCCTCTCCGAAAATACTATGCTCCCCCAAACACGTTTATTCGAAGAGATGGATCCGCGGCCTCAGGAGGTTCGTTTATCCAAATGATACCCCAGTTTGTCCCCTACTCCAGAATATACGAGTAGCGTAAATTATTTTAAATTAATTATACAAAAAATTGCTTTCAAGCAAATATTATTCTCGAACGCAAATTTTTAAGCCCGGATAATTTTTGATAATTTTTATCCCATCGCAAAACTCAGTAACTTCCATACTGGAAAGAAACTGGTAACGGATCGACTCTCCCTCCCGAAAAAGAAAAAAATAAGTTGTCGGGTTTACCGGCTTGATCCACCTGTCCTGAAGGGCATCAATATCCTTGAGAACACTGGAATATACAGGGGATTACTTGTTTTCGGATAATATTTCAATCCGCTACTTCAGTCGATTATTCCGGTTTTTACTTCAGTTCTTACTTCAGTTCTTACCTTAGTTCTTACTTCGATCCATTACCCAGTCCGTTACTTAGTCCGTTATTTAGTTTAAATTAAATCCATTACTTCAGTTCGTAAGTGACTGGATAGGAGCCGGAATTCTCCCTCCCCGTTTTACGAAAACTTCGGAACTGAAAGCGCTTACCGGCATAATAGGGGCATTTCCGAGCAGGCCGCCGAACTCTACGGAGTCGCCGACTCCTTTACCAGGTGCGGGGATAATCCTGACTGCCGTGGTCTTTCTGTTTATTACTCCTATTGCCATCTCGTCAGCGATAATAGCCGAAAGGGTAGAAGCAGGAGTATCACCCGGGACTGCGATCATATCAAGGCCGACTGAGCAGACGCTGGTCATAGCTTCGAGCTTTTCCAGGCTGAGGGCTCCGACCCTGACGGCTTCTATCATGCCTGCGTCCTCACTGACCGGGATAAAAGCCCCACTCAGGCCGCCTACCGAAGAGGAAGCCATTGCTCCACCTTTTTTCACGGCATCGTTCAGAAGAGCAAGAGCTGCAGTCGTTCCGTGAGCCCCGCAGCGCTCAAGCCCCATTGCCTCCAGAATTGCAGCAACGCTGTCCCCGATTGCAGGCGTCGGAGCCAGGGAAAGGTCAAGGATTCCGAATTCGACTCCAAGCCTCCGCGAAACTTCCCGGCCCACCATTTCGCCCATACGGGTTATTTTAAAGGCCGTCTTTTTGATGGTCTCCGAAATCTCCGTAAGATTCGGATTTTCAAGTTCGCTGATTGCAGCATTTACAACGCCCGGCCCACTGACCCCAACGTTGATAACGCACTCGGGTTCACCTATACCGTGAAAAGCTCCTGCCATAAAAGGGTTATCTTCAGGGGCATTTGCAAAGATTACAAGCTTGGCACAACCTATCCCATCCCTATCCGCAGTCAGGTCTGCAGTCTTTTTTATGATGCCGCCCATCAGGCCGACTGCATCCATATTAATTCCGGTTCGTGTGGTAGCAACATTTACCGACGAGCAGACTTTTTCCGTGCCTGCAAGAGCTTCCGGAATGGAATTGATAAGCTTCAGGTCCCCACCAGTTGCGCCTTTGTGGACAAGGGCACTGAAACCTCCTATAAAATCCACCTGTGCGTCTTTTGCAGCTTCATCCATAGTTTTTGCAACGGAAACGAAATCAGGAGACCTGCAACTTTCGGCTGCTACGGCTATGGGAGTTACTGAGATTCGCTTATTGATTATCGGAATTCCGTAGAGGCTCTGGATCTCGTTCGTTGTGCGCACAAGTTCTTTTGCGCGGCCGGTTATTTTTTCATAAATATTTTCATTGAAAACTTCAATATCAGGATGGCTGCAGTCCCTCAGGCTGATACCCATTGTTACGGTCCTGATGTCGAGATGTTTCATCCTGACCATCTGGATTGTTTCCAGAATCTCATTCGGGTTTATAAGCATTAGAGTTCCCTCTTATTTTTCAGATCAGATTAGTTTTTCAGATTAGATTAGTTTCCCGGATCAGATCCTGTGCATAAAGCGGAATGCGTCTTCATGCTGTACCTTGACCTCGACTCCAAGGCTCTTTCCTTCGGCACCCATAGCCTCCTGGAAAGCCGCAAGGTCAAAAGTTTCCTGTGGGGCTTCTGCAAGCATAATCATGGTAAAGATACCCTGCATGATAGTCTGACTGATATCGACAATATTTACATTGAAATTTGCCATCACAGTAGTGATCCTGGCAACAATTCCTACCCGGTCGCTGCCTATAACCGTAATAATGAAACGACTTGATGCCATTTTATATCTCCTGCCGCTCGGACCTTTTTTCCTGCAGGCCGATGCTTAAATATTATAAATTGAGAGACTTTGCTCAGAATGAAGACCTGATAGCTAATAAATTAAACTACTGTTTTAAAGTAAGCTAGCTTAGTGAACTGCCCATAATGCAAATTCTTCTTAAAATAAACCGTTCTTAAAGCAAACTCTTCTTA
>CAZSVY010000239.1:0-10321 GCA_964610495.1 uncultured Methanosarcinales archaeon | reverse complement strand
GATCCGATAAGTGTTATTTTGGTATCGCTTTCTGTCATATATAACTCTTCCATATTGTTGTCTTCGGGCCTTTGCCCCAAGCCTTTTTAAAAAAGGCTTGATCGAAAATCCCTCGCAGCGGCGTGATCAACCGGCGCAACGGTTGTGGCTCAACGGTTGTGGCTCAACGGTTGCGGCTCAACGCTTGTGTTTTCGAGGTCGTACCCCGTTTATCAGGGTACCTGGAGCTTATCCCGGGATAATTTGAAGTTCGATATCTGGTTTGATTTGGATAATACTTTAATTAGAAATTAAGTGATTATTTTGGTCAGGAATTATGTGGCTCCGGATTAACCGGATTCCTTTTAACAGGGTTTGAGCTACTGGATTCCTGAGTAGAATCCTGGCCTTAAGCTCCGGTATTTTGAACAGATACTGATTCTCGGCTTTAGCCTGAATAAGAATAACTTTTCAACTTATGACCTTTGTGATTCTTGCAACTTTCTCAGCAGCCGAAGGAGTGAGGCCACTCCCGAGAATTGTATAACGTTCAGGGCGGATACTATGTGCATGTAACAGGGCTTCGATTATATATTTATCTTCTATACCCAGCTCTTCGGCAGTTACAGGAGCCCCTATCTTTTTTAAGGCATCCCTGATTTCCTGCCAGTTTCCCCCGTGGAGGTACATCATCATAATTGTGCCAACTCCACATTGTTCTCCGTGAAGCGCGGGTTTTGGGGCTATCCTGTCAAGAGCATGACTGAACATATGTTCCGAGCCTGAAGCAGGTCTGGAAGAGCCTGCAATACTCATCGCAATCCCGTTCGATACAAGAGCCTTTACCACAAGCCTTGCCGATATCTCGTGCTCGGGCTTGATCGAATCTGCATAGTCTATAATAACCCGGGCAGCCATACGGGAGATCGCTGCAGCATATTCCCCGAAATATTCATTCCTGATCCTGCTTGCAAGCTCCCAGTCCAGTACTGCCGTGTAATTGGAAATTATGTCTCCGCAGCCAGCTGCAAGGAAGCGGAAAGGAGCTGCTGAAATAATCTCCGTGTCTGCAATAACGGCAATCGGAGCCTGAGCCTGTGCAGACGTACTTCTCCCATTATCTACAATTGAGGCACGGGAAGATGCAATGCCATCATGGGAAGCTGCAGTCGGCACACTGATAAAAGGAAGCTCAAGCCGGGTCGAAGCAAGTTTCGCAAGGTCAATAGACCTGCCGCTTCCAACCCCAAGGAGGAAATTCGCCTCTACTTCAAGGGCCTTTTCCATGATTTTTTCAACTTCTTCCGTAGTAGCTTTGCACGTTAAAACCGTTTCCGCGCTACTGCCTGCACTCTCAAGGAGGTTACTGACTCTCTTGCCTGCAATATCCTTTGTAGTACTTCCGGTTACTATCAGCGCATTTCCTTTCAGTTTCAGGTCCCTGCAGACATATCCGACTTCCTCAAGCACGCCATGCCCGATAAGCACATCTCTGGGAAGCTGCATCCATTTTGCGCTGTTTTTGTCAATGGTCATTTCATACCTGCATCAGTATTCGATCACGATAGATAGTAAATTGGCTCTTATAAACCTGAGTATGCGTACGAAGCCACAGATTTCCGATTATCAGCAGACTACGGCATATCAGGTACATAATTTAATATGTTAACTTAATTCATTAACTTAATTCTTTATCAATTTCGGTACAGTACACGTTTGAGGATTGATTTATTCCAGCGTTAATTTTGTTCCAGCGTTAATTTTGCTCCGTGATTGGTTTATCATAATTCTCTTATTAAGAACTTGTTTAAGGGCATTTCCATGTTTATATCATTATGATTTATATATTCACATCACTACAAATTCCATATCTGCATTATTGATATCTGCATTGTTGATATCTGCATTATTGTATTGTGTATAACTATAACGCCAGGGTTATATAGACAATTATAAAAATGAAGTAATATATTAAGCTTAATCTTTATAATACTGTTAGCCCTTATTGGGATAAAAACTTCCGGAAAGAAATATCTGTCATTAAAACGAACACCGCGCACTGGAGAGGAATATTACTTTCTTGATTAAGGGAGTGAGTTCGCCCTACACAGTAAGTATTAATCGTATTAGGATATTGCCATTTTGAATGAGTGATAAGATGAGTTTTTCAATAGATAAAATATCACAGTTTATTAATACCTATTATCTTGACCCCATAAGAGGCGATGAGGGGTATAATGTTGTAAATACTTTTACCTGGGCAATGGTACTGGGCATTTGTATATTCGGAATCTCCAAGCTGCTTGAAAAGCTTGAGGTGAAAATAACCCCACGATTTATTGCGTCCATCCTGCCATTCGTACTTGCAGGTTCTTCCCTGCGTGTACTTGAAGATTCTCCTGCAGGTATTTTCCACCCGCCATTTAGCTATCTTCTCATAACCCCGAATATTTACTTTTTGGTTTTTGCGATAACCGTAGGCTGCCTCTGGATTTCCATCCGGCTGCAGAAAGCGGGGCTGGTAAAGGATTTTCATCTCACCTTTGCAAGCTTCGGACTCGGATGGTTTTTCATAAACCTCGCTACCCTACTGTATTTTGAGAATATGGTAGCCTCTTACGTTCCCGTATTCGTGCTCGTAGCAGGAACAGGGCTGACCTTTACCTTCTACCTGATTGCCCGCCATTTCAAATCCTCGATATTTACCGATCCCCTGAACCTTTCAATCCTGATGGCTCATATGATGGATGCTTCTTCGACCTATGTAGGGGTGGACAATATGGGATACTTTGAAAAGCACGTCGTGCCCGCCTATCTTATCGACCTGACAGGTACCGCATTGGTTATGTATCCATTGAAGCTTATTATCTTCATAGGGGTTCTTTATGTGCTTGACACTCAGTTTGATGACGACGAACGTTCCTTGAACCTGAAAGTGCTAATCAAACTGGTCATTTTGATCCTGGGGCTTTCCCCGGCAACCCGGAACACGGTCCGGATGATGCTGGGAATCTGAGACTGCCGGGATCTGAGATAAAAACTAGCCGGCAGGCAGCTTATGTATCTGGGTCAGGATTAAGCAGGCTGAAAATTAATGGTGGGGAGAGGCATGGAAAAAGAGGGAGATTATAGTTTAGAGGAAAGAAGAGCAGGAGTACAGGCAGAAACTCCTGAAGGGGATATGGAAAATAGGGGATATGCTGCAGAGGAAAAAGATTTTCTTCCCAGAAGCAGTGCGACAGAGACCTGGCGCGATAGCAGAAAAGACCCGAAAAAAGGGTTTACCGGATACGTGCGCTTTATCTGGCCTTATGCAGTAATAATGGCCTTTGTATTTTTCGGGGCTCTGGCTACAGGTTATATTTCAGCTTCAAGTTTCCCTTCTATGGCTGATACCCTCAGGGAAGGCTTCAGTTCCCGTTTCGAGTCGCTATTAACAATGGACCCTCTTTCTATAATGTTTGCGATCTTTCTTAACAATGCCTTTGTAAGCCTGCTTTTCCTGGTACTCGGGCTGGCTCTGGGAGTTCTCCCAGTGGTATTTATCGCTTTCAATGGATACCTTGTGGGAGTAATCGCTTACCTGGTAGCCCAGGAAAGAGGTCTGCTCTTTATTCTGCTTGCCCTTATCCCTCATGGGATACTGGAACTGCCTATGGTCTTCCTTGCTGCCGGCATAGGGCTCCGGCTCGGGCACCAGGTATTTTCTGCCCTTATAGGCAAGCCTACTCAGGTCAAAAGGGAATTTAAAGACGGGCTTGTGTTTTATTTCCGCTGGATCGTGCCTCTTCTTTTCGTTGCAGCCGTAATTGAGACCTTTATTACGCCTCTTATCCTGAGTTTCGTATAAAAATCACCAGGACCGGAAAGAAAACTGAGAGACCGGAAACGCCGGAGAAAGCTTGGAATCTTTTCCAGCCTATTATTTTTGAGATTAAGTCTTCGCTGTCCACCCTCTTATGGCCGTATCCTGTCCAGACATTATATATCCACCTGCCTATTTTTTGATTTTAAACCTTCTGTGGCCTACTCTCTTCTGACCTACTCTTTCCGGACGCCCCTTTCATTATATAAATGATTACTTATATTAGAAAGGGTTTTAATAGGTAAAGCCGTTAATGGGGAAAACCTATCAGAATCTCTATTTCATAATACCTGGCAAATAGTCACCAGGCCTGCACTTAAAGGCATCTTCACCTGGGCAGCAGGCTTGAAAAACCATACCTATCACCATTTTAATGAAAGGAGCTATTTCCAAAGCCAAGGAACATCAGATATGATTGACAGGAAAGAAATTAAAGAAATCGTTGAAGGTTACTATACCCACGCTGATAAGATAAAGGTCGGGACAATAGCCTCTCATTCAGGACTCGACATCTGTGATGGGGCAGTTGAAGAAGAATTCAGGACTCTGGCTGTCTGCCAGGCTGGCAGGGAAAAGACATACAGCGAATACTTCAGGGCGCAGAGAGACCCTTACGGGAAAGTAAAGAGGGGGATTGTCGACGAGACCGTTGTTTTCAAAAAGTATAATGAAATTCTCCTGCCCGAGAACCAGCAGAAGCTGGTTGATGAAAATGTGCTTTTTATCCCTAACCGTTCCTTTACCTCCTACTGCAGTATAGATGAGATCGAAGAGAATTTCAGAGTGCCTCTTGTAGGGAGCAGGAATCTTCTTCGGAGCGAGGAACGAAGTGAACAGCAGAGCTATTACTGGATTCTGGAAAAAGCAGGACTTCCATTCCCGGAAAAAATAGAGTCTCCAAAGGATATCAACGAACTTGTAATGGTCAAGCTTCCGCATGCAGTGAAAAAACTCGAAAGGGGATTTTTTACCGCTTCAAGTTACAGGGAATACCTGGAGAAATCCGATGCCCTCATAAAACAGGGAGTTATCACACAGGAAGCCCTTGAAAAAGCAAGGATAGAGCGTTATATCATAGGTCCTGTGTTCAATCTTGATATGTTTTACTCTCCAATCGAGCCGAAAATGAGCAAGCTGGAACTTCTTGGGATTGACTGGCGCTTTGAGACCAGCCTCGATGGGCACGTAAGGCTTCCTGCTCCGCAGCAAGTGGCCCTTGCCGAACACCAGCTAACTCCCGAATATACGGTCTGTGGGCACAATTCCGCAACCCTGCGCGAATCCCTTCTTGAGAAAGTATTCGAAATGGGAGAAAAATATGTAAAAGCTACCCAGGAACATTATGCTCCGGGGATTATAGGGCCTTTCTGCCTGCAGACCTGCGTTGACAAGGACCTTAACTTCTATATCTATGATGTCGCCCCAAGAGTAGGCGGCGGGACCAATGTACATATGTCAGTAGGCCATTCTTACGGCAACTCGCTCTGGAGAAGACCAATGAGTACCGGAAGAAGACTGGCCTTTGAGATCAGGCGCGCCCTGGAAATGGAGAAGCTTGACTCTATCGTCACATAAATTTATTAAGGCTTTCCGGCATTAGTAGATATGAATTATGCAGGATACCGTAAACTTTAAAAGTATCGCCTGAATCTGCAAGCTTTAAACTGCGAGAAAAAAATTTAATGATAGACTTGCGCGGGTTTCCGGTTGCGTAGATCCGGAATCGGATTGGGCAGGGGAATAATTCCAGCCTGAAAATCCCGCCTTAATTTACAAATTACATTTAAATTACAGACCAGATGAGTCCAGGGTTGGAAGCTTCGGACCCACTGGAAAAAGTAATTCAAAATTTTTATGGTACAGGTTTAGGATAAAGACCTGCCTTATATAAGATCACTTCACTTTACTGGAGGAAATTACAACTTGAGTCAGCCTTGTGTTAATATCGGCATGGTAGGCCATGTCGACCATGGAAAAACTACACTTGTTAAAGCCTTATCAGGCGTCTGGACAGATACGCATAGTGAGGAAGTAAAAAGAGGGATTTCTATCAGACTGGGGTATGCAGACTCCCCTTTCATGAAATGCCCAAAATGCCCTTCTCCCCAATGTTACACTGTAGAAAGGACCTGCCCTAACTGCGGAGAAGAGACGGAAGAACACAGGATTGTGTCCTTTGTAGACGCCCCGGGGCACGAAACCCTGATGGCGACTATGCTTTCAGGTGCCGCGATTATGGACGGGGCAGTGCTGGTAATTGCCGCAAACGAGGACTGCCCGCAGCCCCAGACAAAAGAACACCTTATGGCCCTGGATATCATAGGGATTAAAAATATTGTAATCGTGCAAAATAAGATCGACCTTGTATCCAGAGAGCGCATTATCGAGAACTATCACCAGATAAAAGAATTTGTTAAGGGCACGGTCGCAGAAAACGCACCTGTAATCCCGATTTCGGCCCAGCAGAACATTAATATAGATATCCTTATCGATGCTCTGGAAACCCAGATTCCCACTCCTGTCCACAAAGTGGACAAGCCTGCCAGCATGTTGATTGCGCGTTCTTTTGACATTAACAGGCCAGGAGCTTCAATCGACGAGATCCGCGGAGGAGTTATCGGAGGCACCCTGACCGAAGGAGTCCTTCACCCCGGAGACGAGCTGGAAATAAGGCCAGGAATTAAGGTTACTACCGAAGGCACTACAAGATGGATTCCGATTCTGACAACGGTTTCGTCTATCTTTGCAGGCGCGACAAAGGTAGAGGAAGCAACTCCCGGAGGCCTTCTGGCTGTCGGAACCTATCTTGACCCTACCCTGACAAAAGGCGACTCTTTAACAGGACAGATCGCAGGCACACCCGGTACCCTTCCTGACACCAGGCACCAGTTCGTCATGGAATTACACCTGCTCGAGAGGGTGGTGGGAGTTACAAGGGAAGAAAAAATCAACGAAATCAAAACCAGTGAACCCCTTATGCTCAATATAGGAACTGCAACCACAGTAGGAGTGGTTACAAGTGCCCGGAAAAATGAAGCGCAGGTGGCCCTTAAGCGCCCGATCAGCGCAGCCATAGGGTCAAGGGTTGCTATCAGCAGGAGAATTGACTCTCGCTGGCGGCTCATTGGAGTAGGGGTAATTAAGAGTTGAAAGTTATAATCGATACTAACGGGTTCATGATCCCGGTCCAGTTCGGAGTGGATATTTTCGAAGAACTGAAAAGGCTGGGATTTGACGAATTTTTTGTGCCTGAGGCTGTAGTATTCGAGATAGAAAAACTCATAAAGCGAGAAAAAGGTTCGAACAGAATAGCTGCAAAGGTCGCCAGATCCATGATGGACAGGTGCGAGCGTATAACTGCTGCAACAGGGCCTGCGGACGATGTGATTCTCAGGCTGGCAAAGGAAATGGGAGCAGCTGTTCTGACAAACGACATAGGGTTGAAGCGCAGGCTTGCCGAAGAAGGGATCCAGATCATATCCCTGCGCCAGAAAAACAGGCTGGACCTTGTCTGAAAGAACCAGATTATATTACCGGGCAGCATTGAATTGATTGTGTTACGGGTGATTAGCAGATGTATAAAATGATGAAACTCGTTGATACGGTCCGTATCCCTCCTACCCTTTTAGGGAAAGAGGTGATGCCTACTGTTAAAGACGCGTTAAGAGAAAAACTCGAGGGGCAGGTTGACAAAAAACTCGGTTCCCTTGTCGCGGTTTGCAAGATCGCCGAGATCGGGGAAGGGCATATCCTCGTAGGAGACGGGGCAGTCTATTATGATGTGACATTCGAAGCAATAATGTTTGTGCCCGAGCTCCAGGAGATTATTGAGGGCGAAGTTGTTGAGGCCGTTGGTTTCGGAGTTTTCGTAGGGATGGGACCAATGGACGGATTGCTTCACGTCAGCCAGATTACGGATGATTTTATTTCATATGACGCCAAGAACGCAAGGCTTGTGACAAAGAACGGAGGCAAAGCCATTGCCGAAGGCGACCATGTAAGAGCCAGGGTTGTCGCGGTAAGTATCAACGAGCGGGAGCCTAAAGAAAGTAAAATCGGACTTACAATGCGTCAGACTGCTCTTGGAAAGCTGCAATGGCTCGAAGAAGCCCGCAAAAAGAAGCAGCCTCATGAAGCTGTCCCTGAAGGAACCGCCTGAAAAGGAAGAGGGTTTGTAATGGCAGAAAGAGTGTGTAGACACTGCATGAGGGTCCTGGAAGGACAAACCTGCATGATTTGCGGGACTTCGGACCTTGCAGAGGAATGGAGCGGGCTTGTAATTATCCTGGACGCTGAACGCTCGGAAATAGCAAAAAAGCTGGGAGTTGACATTCCGGATAAATTTGCTCTGAAGGTGCGCTGATTTGAGTGTTCATATTGAGCTTCCGAGAGAACTTCGTCCACTTATGAAGAAACCCCTGGGTACGCTTTACAGGGGCAAGGGCAGGGATACTATAGAGAAACTTGCAGGAGAGCTTGGAAGCCCCACAAAACTTATATCCGTAGGGGATGTTACTACCTTCCACCTGCTTGAGGCCGGGATTATTCCGGATATCTGCATTGTGGATAACCGCACCAAAAGGAAGCCGGTTTCCAGTGATATGTCAGCCCGGAATATGGACAAGGTTTATGGCGAAGTGTCTGTGGAAAACCCTGCAGGAATTATTACCGATGAGTTGATTAAAACCCTTTGTGAAGCGTTTGCTTCTGAAAAGCCTCTCAGGATCTTTGTAAGGGGAGAAGAGGATCTTGCAACCCTTCCTGTAATCCTTCTGGCCCCTCTGGGTGCTGTGGTCCTGTACGGACAGCCCGATGAAGGCGTGGTCTTTGTTAAGGTCACTGAGGAAAAAAAAGGGGAGATAAGAGCTCTCTTTGAGAAACTCGTCAGCAAAAACCAGAATTATGAATTGGATAAGATACGGAGAATTTTAGATGGACATAAGAATTCTTAAAGACAGGAAAAATGCACTTTTAAACCGAAGGGAACTGGATTTCATTGTGAAATATGAAGGTTCGACTCCTTCCAGAAGTGACATCAGGAATAAACTCGCTGCAATGCTGAATGCCCCTCTTGAACTGCTGGTAATCCAGAGAATCAAAACCGAATACGGTATGCAGGAAGGCAAGGGCTATGCCAAACTCTACGACGATGCCGACCGCATGAAACAGGTAGAACTGGGCTATGTCCTGAAGAGAAACGCTGTCCCGGGAACCGAGACTGAGGGAGAAGAGGCTTAAGCGAGGTGTATATAAATGACAGTAAAAGATTATTATAAAGTCCAGGGCGACTCCGTAACCAGACTCAAACAATTCTGTCCCAGATGCGGACCGGGTACATTCCTCGCCGATCACAGAAACCGCCTCGCCTGCGGAAAGTGCGGCTATACCGAATTCAAGAAGTAACCCGCTTCAAGAATTGATCTGACTCTTTTTCAACCCGAACCGCAGGAAGTTTCCTGTGGTTCATTTAAACTTACTTCCTATTCCTTTCACTTAATCGCTGTTTCTTTCATTACTTTCAATCGCTATTTCTTTCACTACTTTCTATTCCTTTGACACTTTTTCTTTCGGATAAAGAGTTTTCAAGCTTTTTTGTAGTTTTAGAATAAACTATAGCCCTTCTCTCATTATTTTCTCACTAAAGTTTTCCATAAATCTTTTAAATCACAGGGGCCGAGAAAAACAGGAAAAACGAAAGCCTGATTCTCAAAACCGGATTATCAGATAGAAAACCGTTTATTTCCAGAATATTATAATTAGAATGAATTCCGTTGTCTTCTTTCGAATCTCAGGTGAAAAGTCAAACTACTTAAAGCGCGGAAGACGCGGAAGAAAGGAGAAAACGGACATAATTGTTCCGTGGTTTCAGTATTTTCCGTGGCTGTAAAATCTTCAGTGAACTTTTCCGTGATCGCGGCGGTTAAACGATAAAATAAGTAAGAGCTACGGAAGTACCTGTTCGAAACTGTAGTCCGGGTTAAAAACCGGAGGTTGAGGAAACACCTTCTGGCAAGAAGAGGAGTAAGATATGCCGCCTGAAAAAAACGCGAGAATATGGACTATTACAATAAAGGACACGCACATAGAAAGCCTGGAAATAGAAGAATTCAGGCAAAAACCTCTAATAATCAGGAATCTGATCTTAAAAAATGTCAGATTCATTATCAGGTTGCCGTAGAAAAGAAGGAATGATAAAAATTGGTAACCGTACAAATTCTACTTTTCTTTAATTTTTAATTTGCTCTTAATTTCTACTTGTTCTTAATTTCTACCCGTCTTTAATTCTCTACTTGATCTTAGTTTTCTATCTGCTCTCAATTTCCCATTACTTTTATTTTTTCCATTAAATTTCTTTCTCACTATAAACTGCCAGGGATTGAGTTTAAAGGAGCCAGCAGATTACTGAAAATTAAATCAGTAACTATCTTCTGTGCCCGTATTTATAATAGGCATCATATATAATTAAATGAATTTTAA
>CAZSVY010000238.1:0-9686 GCA_964610495.1 uncultured Methanosarcinales archaeon | reverse complement strand
AAGTTTTCAAAAAACCCAGGCAGCAACCGTTGGGCCGCAACCGTTGCGCCGGTTGATCACGCCGGATAGGGCTTGGGGATTATAAGTATTTCTCAATCACAGGCGTTCGCCGTTTTCGATCAAACCTTTTTTGAAAAGGTTTGCGCTCAAGCCTTTCTTGAAAAGGTTTGTGAAAAGGCTTGTGGTTTCAGTCCTGGTTTTTTAAACTTCGATTTTTTTCGCAGGTATTTTCGACCAGGCGTTTACTAGCCGGAGCCAGTTTTAGAGCTTGCGAAGGGGAGCTCTTTTCGAGGGGCTTTTTATGAGAAATTGACTTTTTTAAATTTAATTCGAGGATCTGGAGGTGATATGAAATAAAAAGCAAGAGGGATAAAGCTACAAATATTACGGTGACATCGCGCAGGATTGGATTATTTATAAAGTTTGTCCCGGAATTCCAGAGCGCCAGAAACGGTCTGTGGAAAAGGTAAACGCAATACGAAGCTGTAGCGATATATGTAAGGGCAGAACTCAAGGAATCTGAGAATTTGTCATTGATGAACTTCATTGCAAACCTGTATTCCAGAACACAGAACGTTATTATGAATACGTTAAGAAACCCAGAATCGATAATAAATTTCAAGGCAACGTACCCCAGGCCCAGCGAATTCGCCATACTCTCTAATATCGATACAACCATGGAAGACCCTATAGTGCCGCTGCCTGCAGATTCAATGGTTAAAGAGATCAGGAGTCCAGAAGAAGGGCTGTTCTTGAGCCCAGAACAATAACCAGTACGAATATAACTGGAAGGGCTGCAAGGATTATCTGGAAGAAAGGAGTTTTCATGATCACTGTCATTGGCTTTTCAAACAGACTCTCTTTACAGGTAAGGATTCCAAACACGAATATCGGGAAAAACATAAAAAACGGTGATCAAGAACATTTAACGTTCTTGAGACTAATAAAAATCCGAGAAATATGATACAAGAGTAAAATAAAAGCTGTTTTGAAATTTTTGAAAACATAATGATGAATGGGTAAATTGTATAGAAAACAATAATTAGACCTATAAAATATAATGTCAACATTGGGAATGCATATGCAGTAACAAGGAAAATCTGTAATCTCAGCATATGCATGATATACTCTGAAAACTAAATGCATGTTCGGCGTTGGGGAATACAAAGCCTGAGCTTAACTTTGGAGCAAATATAAAAAACACAAGTGTAAAAGCGTCAATGGCGGCCCAGTATAGAGGAAAAATTCTCAGGAGCCTTTTCCTGTAGAAAGATAATACATTCTGGAACGAATGTACTTAGCGATTATTATAATATAACAAATATCCACGCATGAAAATAAAAATTCTCAGCCCCATGTTCGCGAAATATGGGTCAACGGCATAAAGGACGAACTTGCTGTAAGGAATATAAAAAGTTACTTAAGTGGGCTGGAATAATCATTGCTATTCTAAAACCCTCAGGAAATCAAATGCAATTATTTTGTTTTCATAATTTCAACTCCTATAAATGGAATCTCAAATAAATGTGAATCGGCTTCTATAGCACTTGCTTACCCAAGACCGGACTCACAAAATAACTTTTATAATAATCATAATTGTTTTAAAAAGGAATCAATATTTTTTATATATAAATTCTGTGATTTTTATCTACCTCTCTATATAATAATTGGCCAGATGTAAATTTTTTATGTTTATATCATTATAGTTAAAAATCTCCTTCTTCCGCAGAACTTTCTATCTCATTTTACGCGGGTATCCAGGGCTCTGAGGCTTATTTTTATCTATTACTAAAGATCATGTGAAAGATTGCCCCAGGTAAAATTAGAGTTCGCAGGTGAGGTGAAGAAATAAAGAATTCTTTTAAAATAAATGAAAAACCTATTGAAATAAATAAGAAGGCTTATTGAAATAGAAGGAAAATTTATTGAAAAATATTAAAATAAAAATTTATAGAGAAATGCCTGTATTATAGAGAGTTCCCAGAAAAGTAAGAAGGACAAAAGACGTGACAAGGTACCAGAACTCCCACAGGAGCGCAGCAAAAGCTGATTTCTCAAAATTCAGCTTATGGATTAACTGGCCTCCTCGGGTTATAAGGTATGCACCATATAGGGTGAATATAAGGCTGAAATCGACCGGGATGATCTTGAGCTCGATTGCCAGGACAGGAATCGTGACAAGCAGGTTTGCTGCGTATGAGTATGATAGAATCTGGAGGGATTTCTGGTAGATAGCTTTCCCTCCAAACACCTTAAATAATCCGTGTAAAACCGCACTATCGATAAAAAGCCGCATGATAAAAACAAACAGGAATCCGGCAAAAAAGAAAGGGAGAGCTCCCCAGGTGATCTGTTCTCTCATAAGTATTGTTCCCGGGATCAGGCTGCATACGAGAGCAAAAACTACAGCATTGAAAAAATCCTTTTCTGTGGACACCCGCTTGAAAAAAACTGAAGGTTGTAACAGGATATCTGCAAATATATTTACGAAGCTCATGGTAAAACCTGAAATGCTAAAACCTGAAATACTAATACCTGAAACCACTATGCTAAAAAAGTATAAGAGTCTTTGCACGTATAAGATTTTTCCGATTGATGCAATCTGACCACTTTCAGATAAAATCTCGAAACAAAAAAGTCTTTTAAAGCTTTTTAGTATCTCTCAACCCGAAAATAAAAAATGTAGTTCTGGTGCTGATACGGCCCCTAAATTTATTTTTGAAAAAAATTATATTTTTTCTTAATTCTGCCGCTTCTCACCAGATTTTCTACAGCTTGCTCTTCTCCCCTGGAGCTTATTCTTCTCCCATTTCTTTTCTGAATTCTATGTAGTCTCTCTCGACTTCTTCAAGTTCGTATTCCATTTTATCCCCCCGTCTTCGATTATGATAACAGTAATTTATTTTTGCTTTTGTTTATTAACAAAAGCTATTTCTCTGAATTTACCTTAGTCCCCATTTTGAAAAATGCTCTTCATTTATATAAAGTTTTCCGTTAACCGGTGTATCTTCCTGCTGACTGCCATAAGTTGACATTTCTTAATCTTATTTATTATACTGTATGAGTGCGGTAAGATATTTTTAAATGAAAGATAGGTGTTTTCTGTCTTCATGCGTAAAAGTTCAAAACCTGAACTCATTGTGGGGGTCAGAAACCTTTCAGGGCTTGAAGCCTGCTCAGGATATGCGGACGCGGTTTACTTTTCAACCGACAGGCTCAGCCTCAGGGCTAAAGCAAAAGAAATCACTCTGGAAACCCTTAACGATTTTGTCTCTGAGGTAAAAGCCAGAGGGCTGAGGGCCTATCTGGCTGTAAACTCGACAGTAAATGAAGAAAGGCTCGGGGATGCATCGGATGTGATAACTGCAGCTTCGAATGCAGGAGTAGACGCAGTTATTGCCTGGGATCCGGCCGTAATTCTCAGGGCGCGGAAAGCCGGGCTTCGAATTCATATCTCCACGCAGGCAAATGTTACCAACCATGAAACTGCAAATTTCTACAGAAATCTCGGGGCAGAACGGATTGTGCTTTCGAGAGAGCTTTCCCTTGAAGAGATAAGAAAAATAAGCCAGCGCACTGAAGTAGAAATCGAAACTTTCGTTCACGGGGCAATGTGCATGGCAGTCTCAGGCCGATGCCACCTCTCGGCTTACACTCTCGGAAAATCCGGAAACTGCGGGGAATGCACCCAGCCCTGCCGCTGGGAGTGGGAACTTCACGGGGAAAACGGGCTTGTCGCAACAAGCCTTGGAAAGTACCTTCTCAGTGCAAAAGATCTCTGTATGATAGGGCACATTCCCGAACTTCTTGAAGCTGGCATAACTGCCTTTAAAGTGGAAGGGAGGCTGCGGGACCCTGGCTACCTTGAAACGGTTTCCCGCTGTTACAGAGAGGCTATTGACGCCTGCAGAGAAGGAAACTATACTCCTGAAGAAATAGAAGCCTGGAGATGCGCACTTGCTTCGGTTTATAACAGGGGCTTTTCTACTGGGTTCTACTTTGGGGTTCCGGGCCTTGAGGGCTTTTCTCCAGAAAAAGGTATGAATGCCTCGGAAAAGCAGCGCAGGGCTGCCGGAGTAATTGAGAATTATTATCCGAAACAACAAGCTGCAGCCGTCAGGCTTCTTGAGGAAGGGCTTGCAGTCGGAGATGAAATAATAATTGAAGGGAATACCACTTATTTGAGGCAGCGAGTCCGTTCCCTGAAGAAAAAAGGCGAACTTCTTGAAAGGGTTGAAAGAGGAGAAGTGGCTGGCCTTGCTGTTGACGGGCCAGTTCGGAGAAATGACCGGATTTTCATAATATAACCACAGTAAATAAAATATCATAATTAAATATGAATCCTGCGATTATGTAAGATGTTACGGGTAAAATTGTAAAACCCTGTAATTAAAAAAATAAAATATTACAATTAAAATAATAAAGCAGTATCTATATATTGGATTCTTCCTATACGGATAACAGGCCAGCGGAAAGAAGAAATCACAGGAAAGAATCGCTATATGAATCGCCATATGAATCGCTGTATATTATCCGATAATACCCTTGATCGACTGGATACCCTTTTATCGGATAAATAACCTTGTCTGTTAACTCTGATCGGCGGGCTGAACCTTCATCCTGGTAAACGGCGGCCGATTAATTACCGATCCTCGGATCGATAAAACTTTTGATTGAGATTATTCTTTATAAGCAATATTCTTTATAAGCAATTCTCTGACCGATAAACAGTCCTCTTCCGCAATAGAGACAGGTAAGGATTAACTTCCTGACTGAGTGAGGATAGTACTCCTGTTTATCCCGGAGCCATTAGTAAAGGTGATACTTTGATAAGCGTCAACGAAATGGGATCATACGTCATCGAAGAGATGCTCGACTGGAGCGAAGACCTGAAAACTGAAGTGCTCAAGCTCGAAAACGGGGCTACGGTTATCGACTGTGGAGTTAAAGCCGAGGGTGGATATGAAGCCGGAATGTACCTGGTAAGGCTCTGCCTGGCCGACCTGGCTGATCTCAAATATACTACTTTTGACCTGAAAGGTCTCAAATGGCCTGCTATCCAAGTAGCAACTGACAATCCTGTCGTTGCCTGTATGGCTTCCCAGTATGCAGGCTGGAGAATCTCGGTAGGCAACTACTTCGGAATGGGCTCGGGCCCTGCACGTGCCCTTGGCTTAAAACCTAAAGAGCTCTATGAGGAAATCGGGTATGAAGATGACTTCGAAGCTGCAGTCCTGGTCATGGAATCCGATAAGCTCCCGGATGAGAAAGTTGTGGAATACATTGCAAAACACTGCAGCGTAGACCCCGAAAACGTAATGATCGCTGTTGCTCCGACGGCCTCTATTGCTGGTTCTGTCCAGATCTCGGCACGGGTCGTAGAAACCGGAATCCACAAGTTAGAATCCATCGGTTTTGATATCAACTGCATTAAAAGCGGATACGGCATTGCTCCAATTGCTCCTGTTGTCGGAAACGATGTTCAGTGCATGGGCTCGACCAATGATTGTGTGATCTACTGTGGCGAGACCAACTATACGGTCCGCTTCGACGGGGAACTGGCCGAACTTGAGGAATTCGTAAAGAAAGTGCCTTCCAAAACCTCCAGGGATTTCGGAAAGCCTTTCTACCAGACCTTTAAAGAAGCAAACTTTGACTTCTTCAAGGTTGACGCAGGCATGTTTGCCCCTGCAAGGCTTACGGTAAACGACCTTAAAAGCACAAAAACCATTTCCAGCGGCGGGCTCTATCCGGAAATCCTGCTTCAGTCCTTCGGAATCAGGCAGGTTTAAAGGGCGAATGCCCTTTTTAATTCTTTTTATCTTTTTTAACTTCGTTTTAAGATTATGTTTCAGTTTTTAATTTATTTTTACTCCTTGTATTAATTCTCTTTCTTAATCTTCTTTTTAATTCTCTTTTTTAAGTTTGTTTTTAATTTCGGATTTCTAAAATTTTTATTTTTTTCTATTTTACATTCTCCTGTCAAAACTGTCTTTTTACCCGAATCCCTCTTAATAAACGCTGTTAACATCATTTATTTAACGAATGTCTCCAATCTTACTGTAGAAATACAATGCTCTAAGAAATGCTAAAAAATAAGATTTTATTGAAAGCCTAAGGAGAGAATTTAGTGCCAATAATAAACACCTCACAGGGAGTAGGAGGCATCCTGAACAGTTTCAGGAGCCTTGTCGAAGGCGCAGAGAAGATTACTTTTGTAGGAACTCCAGGGTTCTGCACCCCTTTTGCCGAACTTCTCGGTTTTGTAGTCCGGGATCGGGAGCTTGCTTTCATTTCCAGCCTGGACTTTGAGAAAGCCAGATCTATCTTCATGGATTACGAAGGCATGCAGCTTGGGGAACTTACAGATGCGCACGCTGATGTTGTTGTCCTGCTGGGCGGGCTTGCGATGCCAAAGATCGGGATAAGCCCTGAAAAAGCAAAAGAAGTTGCCAGAGAAATCCTTGAAGGCTCGGAGAAAGGAAGAATTATCGGAGTCTGCTTCCAGTCCTCGTTCATGCAGCAGAAATGGGATGAAATAATTAACTTTGATCATATCATCAACTCCGACCTGGCGGTTGAGGTGCTGGAAACCTGAATTCTTTCCTGAGCCGATTCAGGAATCTGAAGCTTCCGGGCAGGAAGAAGCCCTTTCTTTCCCTTTCTATTTTTCAAATTCTGTAAATTTTTAATGGGATACAATTATATCCGATCCTAACTTATGAAATATGATAATTATGGAGAAGGCTGCTAAAGAAATCAGGGAATTAAAGGGCTTCTTGCCCAGATCCATTGTATATGCCGGACAGATAAATGAAGATTTTGCCGAAGGGATAGCAGGCTTTTATAAAGCCGTCTGGGAGGAAAGGGAAGGCGGGCTTTCTGTAAAACAGAAGCATCTCATGGTCTTTGCCATAGCCTGCTCCAGCAACAATATCCAGAGTGCGGTCAAAATCCTGGAAAGGCTTCAGAAATTCGGAGCCACAAGAACCGAGATCAATGATGCCATGATGCTCGCGGCCTGGACAGGCGGAATCCAGAGTTTCACGGATTTTAGTGCATCAGTACTTAAAGAAATGGAGAGATTGGGCTATTAAACTTATTGAAAAACGTTTTTCTTAAGACTATTTTCTTTAATTTTTCAAAAGATTCTATTTTAACGGTATTTTATTTTGTAATACTCAAATTTAAAACTTTTTGATATATCAATACATTTATCAATAAATATTATCGATCATATTCATACGTTCTACACAATCCAGAGACCTGGCAAAAAATGGATTTTACAGATAGGAAAGTGAATGCTCCAAATAGAATGAACGCTGTTCCAGTTCTTTTTAGAGAAGTTCAAAAAATGAATCAGATGTGGGTCTGGCTCATTGTTGCGATTCCTATCATTATTTCCTGGTATGGGGCTTACCAGCAACTGTTACTCGGCAAACCTTTCGGAAACAATCCTGCTCCTGACTGGATGATCCTGCTTTACTTTCTGATATTCGGGATTCTCTTTCCTCTTTTTTTCTATTCCATAAAACTGGTTACCGAAGTCAGGGAGGACGGGCTATCTGTCCGCTTTTACCCTTTTCATCTCTCTTTCAAAACCTTTCCGTTTGAGACTGTCCGAAATTACGAAATCCGGACTTACAACCCTCTCAGGGATTACGGGGGATGGGGTATACGTTATGGGCCTAAAGGAAAAGCCTATACTACAGCAGGTAACAGGGGCGTACTTTTTGAATTTGCCGACGGGAAAAAGATTAAAAAGCTAATGATTGGATCACAGGTTCCGGAAAAACTCGCAGAAGCTGTCAGAAGGGGCATTAAAAGGTAACCTCTTAAAATTCCCGCAAGAAGTATTAAAAAGTCGCTGGAAAAGGACGACAAAAGTATTTGTTTTTATCATTCCATCCTCTCCACTCAGTGCCGTTTAAACAACTTTTTTCATCCATTTCATGAATCTTTTACAATCTATTACAAATTTTATTAAAGCCTGATCATTATTAAATTTTTAAATTAAAAGATATATACTATTTTCATTTTTTTCGGAAGGTTTATTTACTCAGTTTTTATAGAAAAAGTCAGGAATATTTTCTACGGCAGGCCCTTGCTCAGGTGCCGAGTCGCTATGCCGGTGTCTGAATAAAGAACTGTTACACGGTATACATTTCGGTCAGGTGTACAAACAGGGAAGTAGTTCAGTCAAGTAGATGTAAGATAGACTTCCAGCAGGGCTGAGGCGCCTGTCCAGGCAATCGAAAGTGAATTTCCAGTCAAGGCATGTAGAGGTAAGGCACGTTTCAGGGAAGGGACTTTTATGGAACAGCCGAAAACATATGTAATTTATCGGGAAGTACAGGATCTGCGTAACAATTTTTTCCTTGTTTCTGTCCTTTATCCTGCGCTCCTGCTCTGGTATATCGAAATCCATAGCCTGGTCTTCGGAAAACCTGCCGGAGTCCATAACGTTCCTGGCACATACCTGTTTGTGCTCTGGGTTATCTTCGGGTTATTTTTTCCTCTTGTATTTTACTGTACAAAGCACATAACTGAGGTCAGAAGTGACGGAATCTACATTCGCCTGATACCCCTGAATCTTTCCTTCAAGAAGATTCCCTTCCATATAGTGGAAGAGTGCAAAATTAAGGTTTATGACCCTCTTACAGGAAAAGAATCTGATGTATTACAATCTTCCAAAAAAGTTAACCCTGTTGTAATCCTGAAACTTATCTCCGGAGAAAGAATGCTTATCAGCTCCAAAAAACCCGAAGAACTCTGCAGCGCAATCAAGCAGGCTGCAGCACAGTATTAAGGATTCCTGCTTTTCATACCTTGGTATTGATAATTCCTGCTTTTCAGACTTGGTATTGAGGATTCCTGCTTTTCAGAGCTTTCACATTGCCGATATTTTAGTTTTTGAGCTTTCCCGAGCCCGGAAGAATTCCTCAGGATTATCTGAAAATTTATATTTCTAAAAGCTTAATAACTATTAGAGATTCCGGACAGGCAAAGGGATGGGAGGCCTGTAACGGATAAACGGTTACTGGAACATGCAGCTAATTCTGGAACATACAGATAAACTTTTTAAACCTGCTCGGGGGAAGAGGCATTAAAAGAGACTGGAGAAAAAGATTTTCACCGCCAGGAACGGAAGCCCTTTATAGAGAACATGCCGGAAAGCCTGTGATCGAACTTGAACTCAATAGCCTGATGCAGCTTTTTGATTCTTTTGACCCTGCTCCCTTCCGTGAAAAAGAGCTTGACCCGGATGCGGAAGAATATATTTACAACGCTGTAGATGAATTTCCCCTGAATAAATCCCTTGAGATTATGATATATCTTCCTCCTGCGGACGTAAGTGCAGAAATCGAAACTGACCTCAAAGAAGCTATAAGGAATCACTTTTCATACAAGAAACTCCTTACTGAAATCGATCTGAGGAGACTTCTTCAGCGGGGAAGAAGAAACCTTATAATAGCTCTTTTTTTCCTGTTTTTGTGCCTTCTTACAATTCGGCTGTTTTCGACTTTCGAAGAAGGCCTGCTGAATACCCTGCTTTCCGAGGGGCTCCTTATAATCGGCTGGGTCGCCATGTGGGAGCCAGTACATATTTTTCTCTACGGCTGGTGGCCTATTGTCCACAAACGTGATATTTACCAGAAAATCATTGATATGGATGTATATATAGG
>CAZSVY010000237.1:0-12815 GCA_964610495.1 uncultured Methanosarcinales archaeon | reverse complement strand
TGATCAACCGGCTCAACGGTTGTGATTGAGCGAAAACGATTAAACAACGCTTGTGAGCATGGGTACACCTTTATAGCCCCTGACAATCGCGCCAGAAAGCCCTGATCTTCCCGCTTACTTGCCCACAGTAAGTGCTCAGTGGTCTTTCCTTGATCTCAATCACCAGGTTTGCCTCACTATCCAGGCTAAAGCAGGCAATTATTCCGTTTCCTTCAAATATTCCGGAATTCCCGGATGGAACCTCGATCCCATAACTCTGAAGCTTTTTCTTCATGCAGGAAAATACTTCAGGAGTCACATTTTTGAATATAATCCCCTGGCAGCCTTCAGTGTCAATCTTTCTTTCGTTCATACTTCATCCCAGAATATTCCAGATTTTCTTTACGAACCATGGCACTCTCTTACAAACTGTTTTATTTTCATGGCTGCGACTTCACAGCTGACGATGAAAGGCTTTTCAGTGATTGTGATGGTAAGACTGGACTGTCCGTCCCATTCAAAATCCGCAGTGATCCCTTTGCCAGATAATTCTCCCCTGTTTCCTGGCGGGACATGGATGCCAGAGTTCTGAAGCTTTTTCTTCATGCAGTTAAACGTGTCAGGCGGAACGTTGCGAAATTTTATCGGTCTACAACTCATTACCCTGTCCTCCGAACCTATCTTTAAAACTAGTATCCGGCTATATAAATCAATAAATAAAACTCAATAAACAAGAGTCGTTTTCCGGAGATAAAAATATGGTGCCATATGCATTAATAGAGGTCAGAAAGTTTGTACTGGGTGACTGGAAAGACATAAGGGAATCTGTTGTGAGGATCCGAAAAAATAAAGCTGAAAGATAAATATTGCCCAAGAACACGAAAAAGAATGGGTAGAGCCGAATAAAGCCGGCCCTTAGTAAAATCAACTGAGAAGCAGGCAATTAAACTTAAAATAGCTAGACTCAGAGGTAGCCAGACTACTCCATCGCCATTGCCACGAGTTCTACAATATCAAGGACCTCAATATCTCCGCTCGCATCCCTTAGATTTCTTACACAGAGGGGGCAGGAGGTAACAATATAATTCACGCCTTCTGGCACATCCTGAAGTCTGTTTTTTGCAAGCTCAAGTGAGATATCAGGATACCCTATCCTTACCCCGCCTCCGCCGCCGCAGCAGCGTGCATCTTCTTTAATGTTTTTCATCTCCTTGAGGGTAGAGATTGCCTGAATAACCTTCCTTGGAGCGTCATAAATCTTATTATGCCTGCCCAGGTGACAGGGGTCATGGTAGGTAACTGTAAGGTCAAGTTTCTTCAAATTGAGTTCTTCCAGGTGTTCGGCAAGGAATTCAGGGAGGCTGATAACCCTTAGTTCTTCGGGATAGTTGTTCTTGAGGGTTGTATAACAGCCGGCACAGCTTGTAATGATCGTATGCGCTCCCACTTTCCTGATCTGCTCAAGGTTGCGCCCCATGACTTTTTCTGCGTCCTCCTTAAATCCGGTACGCAGGAGGGGAGAAGCACAGCACTGCTCATCAGGCAGGAGAGTTACTCCAAAGCGCTGCAGGACTTTAAACGTTTTTTTAGCAAATTCCGGATAGCGGTAGGAATCGAAGCAGCCCACGAAGTAGACGTAACCTGACTTTTCAGGGAGTTTTGAACGTTCCGCTTTGGAAAGCCAGTGTTTGCGGTCTTTCGTTTCCCCGAAGGAGTTTCCGTATGTCATGACCGCCGATTTCAATTTTTCCTGGGCGTCTGTTGTGATGCCGCATTTCACAAGCTGAGCCCGAGCAGCTTCGACAACCTCAGGTGGGTTTGCTCCTGCAGGGCACCTGGAAGCGCAGATCCCGCAGGTTGTACACGATGCCAGGCTTGGAAAGACATCTTCGGAAGGAGGCCTGCCTTCAAGCAAACTTTTAATGATCAGCATTCTGCCGCGTGTATTGGCGGATTCCCATCCTACTACGTCAAATACAGGGCAAACTGAGCGGCAGGTTCCGCACTGCACACACTTGTAAACCGACCTGCGATCAACTTCAAAGGACTGCTTTTGCTTTTCGTTCTCTTTCCCGATTATTTCGACTTTATCAGGTTTCTTTGCCTGCTTAATTTCTTTTTTTCTTTCGTTTTTCATGGTTTTCACAACCCCAGTTTCCCCGGATTCAGTATACCTTTCGGGTCAAGAACTTTCTTGATTGCACGCATTACCTCAAGAGCAGGTCCCCACTGGGCTTCCATATATTCGGCCCTTGCCGCACCTACGCCATGCTCGGAGCTGACCGTGCCTCCAAGCTCAATCGCTGTCCTGTGGATCAAATCCGCAGCTCTGTTCAGGCGGTCCCATTCATCCTTATTCAGAACATCAATGAAGAGGGCAAGGTGCAGGTTTCCGTCTCCTATATGCCCGTACTTCATAGCAGGCAGGTTGAATTTCTCAGAAATTTCCTGTGCGCGTTTTAGCAGTTCAGGGATCTGCTTTATGGGAACTCCCACATCTTCTCCAACGTAAATGCGGGTCTTTGTCGGGTCCAGGCGAGAGACTGCAGCCCCTACGAGTTTTCTGGCTGCCCAGATATCTGCCATTTCCTTTTCGCTTTCCGCAAGCCTTATAGAAAGAGCAAGCGGAGAGCAGACTTTTATTATCTGTTCTGCAGCTTCACGTGCCGAACTTTCAGTGCCGTCAACCTCAAAGAGAAGCACATCCCCTTCCGAAGGGAGCACAAGATTAGGGTCGTAACGTTTGAGAACCTGGAGGGAAACCCTATCCAGGATTTCGCAGGCTGAGGGAATGACCCCGTTTGAGAAAGTTTTTACAACTGCCTGCCCTGCAATTTCCGCATTTTCAAAGGAAGCGATAACCAGTTTTCGGGTTTTCGGGAGAGGGGCAACCTTCAGGCTGGCTTTCGTGACAATGCCGAGTGTGCCTTCCGAACCTATAATAAGCTGGGTTAAATCATATCCTGCAGCGGATTTCAGCATCTTTGAACCGGTATGGATAACTGTCCCATCCGCAAGAACAACTTCCAGATCGCGGACATAGTTTCTGGTAGTACCGTACTTAACGCAGCGCATTCCGCTTGCATTATAAGCTATCATGCCCCCGATGGTGCACATGGCTGAACTGCCAGGATTGGGAGGAAAGAAAAAGCCATACGGTTTTAGAGCGTCGTTTAAGGTATCCTGAATAATCCCGGGTTCTACGACCACCTGGATATTATCAATATCGATTTCAAGAATCCGGTTCATGCCCGAAATATCCAGCACAATGCCCCCTTCAACAGGAACCGCCCCGCCTGCAAGTCCGGTGCCTGCTCCCCTTGCAGTCACAGGAATATCATTCTCATAGGCAAGCCTGACAATCCGGCTTACTTCGTCTGTGCTTTTCGGGCGTACCACGTAATCAGGCATTCCCTTGACCTGGGATGCGTCAGAAGAATAACAGTAAAGTTCCGAAGGCGAGACCGAGAGTCGCTCGCCAACGATCTTTCGAAGTTCTGCAGTTATATCCATTCTAGACCTCAAATTGGAATTCAGATGTGAAAAATAGAATCTGTAACGGCTGGAGACAGACAAATGAAAGATGAGTTGCAGCAGATAATCAAGATTAATAATATATAAGAATATACCATCCTTCTTCCTCCTGAAGAACTACTACGAAATAAAACGTAAACCTGAGCACTCTTCAGCTTCAGGAAAGCAGGCAGTAAAAGAAACTTTCAGGAAAAAGTGCAGGACAAACCTTTACATCCTGATAGAGATAAGAGGACAAACATGACACAGTACTTTGAAATAGAACAGAGAGACGGAGCAGCAAGGATTGGAAAACTTCTGCTGTCTCCCGAGCTTCGTACGCCCTGCATTTTGAGTACGATAGAACTTGGAAAGCTTGAAAGCCCTGGGCCTGTTGTTGATGCAGGGAGTTTCTGGGGTGTAAAATCCGATGCAGAGCTTGAGACACGTGTAAAGCAAATCCGGAAAAATGCAGGAAACGGAACTCTCATAATCCTGCCGCATCAAGCTTATCCGCCTGCCATTCCAGCCGAATCCCTGGGGAAAGTCGAAAGATTTACTGCCACTAATGGTGAAAACATTGAAGGCCCAACAGGGTCTCTCCTGAGGATAGGAGGGAAGCCTGAGAAAACCGATTTGTATGTGATGGAAGGAGCAGGCACCCTGGAAAACAATGCACGAAGATTTCTTGAGACCGTAATAGAGCTTAAAAACCATATCCCTCCTGATACAGCTCTTTACGCTCCAAACCTGGCACTTCCTGAAAATATAGCTATGCTGGTCTACCTTGGAATTGATGTTCTGGACGATACGAAAGCAGAAATTGCGGCCTATTCGGAAATCTACCTGACAGCAGCAGGCAGCTTTTATCTCGACTCCCTGACAGAGTTTCCCTGTAGGTGCAGGGTATGTGCCGCAAGTACGCCCGCAGAGCTCAGGAAGCTCCCGAAAATCGAGAGAGCAATGTTCCTTTCAGCTCACAATAAGGACGCCCTCGAAGCCGAACTTTCCCTTGTGCGGGAAAGGATCAGGGCCGGGACACTGAGGGAATATATCGAAGGTCAGTGCAGGGTCAGGCCCTGGCTCACAGCCCTGTTAAGACTTGGAGATTTCGAATTCTCTTACCTTGAGGAAAGAGTTCCTGCTTTTCGGCAAAACCAGCTTCTTGCAGATACCTCGGAGGCCCTATCCCGAATCGAGGTGGCAAGATTTGCACGGCGTGTACAGGAGAGGTATACACCACCGGAGCTTGAGATTCTCGTGCTTCTCCCATGTGCGGCCAGAAAACCCTATTCAACCTCACAATCCCATCAGAAGTTTATCCTGGCGCTTGGGAAATACAGGAAGTTTGTCCATGAAATTATTTTGACCTCACCTCTTGGAATAGTACCCAGGGAACTGGAACTGACGTACCCTGCGTCCCATTATGACACTGCGGTTACAGGGCACTGGGACGAAGAAGAAAAAGCCTGGGTTTCCGGCTGCCTTGAGGCTTATCTCTCAAGATACAGATATAAGGCAGTGGTTGGCCATGTAGAAGGCGCATACAGGGAAATCTGTGAACGGGTGGCAAATAACCTCGGTGTTGAAATAATCTACACTGGCACAGGAAGTCTTGTGTCTGTAGAGGCTCTTTCAAACCTCAAAAATACCGTTGAATCTATCTGCGCAGCCGAAGATTTCAGCAAGAAAAGCCTGAATGCGGAAGAGGAGAAAAAGAATTTCCTGAGAGCAATTGCAGAATATCAGTTCGGAGAAGATGCCGCACTTCTTTTCTCTGAAGAAGCCGGAAAACTTGCGGTCAAAGGCCGGTTCCCCAAGTACCAGCTCTTTGCCGGGAAAAAACAACTTGCAACCCTTGTACCGCAATACGGAATGCTTGCTCTTTCCCTCGAGGGGGCTGAGCTGATGCTAAAAAGTGAAAAATACCTGGTAACGATTGACGATTTTCTTCCACGCGGTTCCATTCTTGCCCCAGGTGTTATTCAGGCTGATCCGGGAATACGGCCTAATGATGAGGTAATTGTGCTTGGGAAAAAAGCGCTCTGTGTAGGGCGGGCTGTAATGAGCGGAGAAGAAATGGTAAAATCCAGTAGAGGAGTTGCAGTGGATGTCAGGCATGTCAAGAAACTCTGAGTTCGCATGCTGATTTCTAAGATAAATTCTACTAAAATAAGTTTTATGAAATCTGGACTGCAGGACTGCAGAAAGGATTTTTCCTCTCGAAGAAATAATAAAATGGCAGGAATATATTAGATATTATGATAAGGCGTTTTGCACCTGAGGACTTCGAGGAAGTAGTTGAAATTGAAAGTGAGGCCTTTTCGGAGCACAACTCCCTCTTGTATATGAGCTTTTACGAAACCGTAGAGGACGGTTTCCTTGTCGCGGAGCAGGACGGAAAAGTCGTGGGGTACGTGGTAGGCTACCGTTCCGCAGAAAATGAAGGGCACATTTTTTCTGTCGGTGTCAAAGAAGAATATCGGGGAAGAGGAATAGGTACAGGACTGATCCATGCTATCTGTGATATTTTTGTTGCGAACGGGCTTCGATACGCAAGGCTTGAAGTAAGAAATAGTAACACAGGAGCACAAAAGTTATACAGGTCCATAGGATTCGTACCCTGCTGGACCGAGAAAAAATATTACTCAGATGGAGAAGATGGGATGGTGATGAAGATGCATCTTCACCCTTACCGTCTCCTGATCTCAAAACAAAAATATCTGGAACCTATACTTTCAAACAACGAATTCTTTGTCACTTTCAGGGGTCCTATTAGTTATTACCCATGAGCTTGATGACAGAATTCAGCGATTCCCTCATCTGGGTTGATGTTTCCTCAAAGATAGGGTCGTCCCGGGACATTAGAGTCGCAAGCTCGCCTCCTAAAATAAAAATTGCGCGCTTGTGGTCCGCCTTACTCCGGTGAATGTGTACAGGGCTTATGGATAAAGCCTTGTAATCATCGAATTCGTGCGTTATCCCGTGCCTTTCGAAGTACCTCTTCATTTGGGCCATATATGTGTGCAGTTGTATAAGCTCTTCCTTGTGCATAGCGAACAGACCTACAATTTTACAAGATCAATTTAATATTATCTTGAATCGGATAAAAGAATTATCCGAGGAAAATCGCTTCCTAGTTTTAGATGATAAAGTTTTCTATATAATGTATATGATAAATAATGAAGGATTATGGCAGAAAGTGTGAAGTTTAGCATCCTAGTGTGAAATAATGACAAAACGTGGTGAACACACAGGCCTCATACATAAATATTACACATAAGATGATAGTTCAGAGAAAATTGACTTTACAAAAAAAGTAGAGAATATCCGACGTCGATTTTAGAGAATCGATAGGGAAAGAGTCAATGACTCCTGGAAGAAAGCTAGATTTTGAAAAAATAAAAACCGTGCAATCAAGAAAAGAAACAAAAAAGAGAGTAAAATTTCAAAAAAATGAAAGAGAATCTGGAAAAAGAGATGGAAAATTAAAAGGTAAAAAGAAATGGGAAATTGAGGGAAATAAGAAAGCTGGAAAATTGAGGGCAGTCAGAAAGAAATGAAAATTGACAGAATAGGAGAGAGATTGGAAAATGGGGGAGTAAAAAAGAAATAAGAAATTGAGAGAAATAAAGGTCTCTCAAAGCATATTTGCGGTCAAAACTTCCATGTCAGCAGGAACCTTGGCTATGTTTCCTATCTTTACACCTATAAGGTTCTTAATTGCATTGCTTGAAGCAATATCAACGAGCCTCTGAGTAATTACGCCATCAAAAACTACACTCTGGATATTGTCTTTATAGGTCTTTAGCCTGCTGGCAAGGTCGCGGACTGCAATCTCCTCTACTACTTTATCCTGGGAGTCGAGAATTCTGGCCGTTAGAGTTCCTTTCAGAGCTTCGGCATGAGGCCTGAACCTGGCGGCTTCGGGAGAAACGGAAACCGTCTTTACCGGGGCAGGAGAAACCCTGACCGCCTCACCTCCGGGAACTTTGACGGCCGCCGAAATCTTCTCGGCAGGCTTTTCTCTGGGAACTCTGGCGGCAGGAGGAACTGCCCTTGCCGAAATCTGGGGTTTTGTGACAACAGGTCTTGTTTTGACTTTTTCTGCGGTCACAGGAGCTATTTCCGAGACTTTTTCAGCAACCTTTTCAGGTACCTTTTCAAAAGCTCTTTCCGGTTCTGCTCCTTTCGTTTCCTCTTCCGGGAGTTCCTCACCGTAAAGGTCTGGCTTTGAAGAGACCCTGTGAACCTTAATACGCTTGTGCAGCTTCTTCTCAGCAATCCTGGGGACAATTTCAGGTGTCCTTATCTTTCTTTTGGGGCTCCTCTCCACTCTGCAGGCACTTTCTTCGCCTTCCCTTTCCTGGATTCCGTATTTCTCAATGATCTGCTCTACAGGAACTTTCCGGCGCAGAGCTCTTATAACTTCTTTCTGGACAAGATCCTCTACGCATTTTCCATCGGGGGCACGAGCAACATAGTCGATATCGGCCACCTGCAGGAGCTCACGTATTATGAGTTCGCCTCCACGATCTCCGTCCGTAAAAGCCGTAACCGTTTTCTTTTTAGTAAGCTCTGCAACCTCAGGAGGGATATTCGTTCCACCTACACAGATGGTATTCTTGATACCGTAACGGAGCAGATTAAGAATGTCAGCTCTCCCTTCGACAATGATAATGGCATCGGAGTTAAGTACATTCGGCCCACAGGGAATTCTGGACTTTCCGTAGTAAGTAAGTTCATCAACTCTTACGGACTGCCGGACTTCATCGGCCAGCTCCTGAGATTCGGGCACGGTCTCATCAAACATTTTGGTAAAAATGAGCTTTGCCCTTTCAATAATCTTCTTGCGCTTTACAGCCCTTACGTCTTCTACCTGAAAAACCTCAATTTTGGCGCTGCAGGGTCCCACTCTGTCAATGGTCTCAAGAGACGCAGCAAGAATTGAGGTTTCAACCTTATCAAGGCTTGAGGGAACAAAGATATTTCCTTTAGTCTTTCCTCCCTTGGCCGTAACCATTACCTCGATCCTGCCAATCCTGCCAGTCTTTTGCAGGTCACGGAGATCAAGATCAGCCCCGAGTAGTCCCTCAGTTTGCCCGAAAATCGCACCTACGATATCAGGACGTTCAATTACCCCATCAGCGTTAATTTTAGAGTGAATAATGTATTTTGTAGTATCCGTATTTTGCATGTGAATTCTCCTCAGATATTGTGAATGATTTATCGTGATAATTTTTTTAAACTACTTTCCTTAGGAACTTTATTCCTAACAATTGTGACTGATTGCTTTCCTGGATTACAATCCATCGAGTTTCCCGATAATACGAACTATTCTCTATACTCCGAAAACTCGTAAAGTCTAGACAACGCAAAAATAGTAAAAAATCAGATTTCATATCGGGTCAGGGATAAAACACCTTTGAAGAGGCAGATCTAAGAATTAATGACAACTATCGCCGGAAAGAAAGTTCCGGATCTGCCTGGAGTTCCCATTATACTTATGTCAGGAGATCTGATCCGGCAGAATGCCAGAAATTACGCGATCTGGTAGAAGCTCTTACCTTACGAGAACCTGGTAAAGTTCCAGGCCTGTATTAGCCTGGCTTAAGATTCTCTTAGATAGAGAAGCTACTGACTTTCAAGTTGGGCAGACAATAATACCTTCGTTGTTCCTGAGGCTTTCCATATCTGCCCGAAAGCCTTTGCCCTAACATAAGTTTTTATTATGGCGCTGAGGTAACTTCAGAGCCTGTAGCCAAAACATGTGTTCATTTTTCAATGAGCCTGATAACTCAAGTTTTCAAGAAATACCCCTGAAAAGCGGGTAATCCGGGCATGAGCAGCCAAAATGTGCCAGACGCCCTATCCCGTAAATTAGGAGCTGCATAGTGATAATTGGTAAACGGTAAGTGAATGCATATCAGGTTTATTGAGAGCACTTTTTGACTTTTACTTCATGGGTGATAATGTATGAATTCTAGTTTTACATTGAATGGTCATTTTAACCCTGAGTGATAATGCAGCAAATCTGAAATTTTTATTACGTTTGCATGTGATTAGTTATATTGGATTATCTTTACGAATTTAGCAATGATGAATAGATGAAGTTGTTAATCAATGATATGACCTGACAGAACAGCTCTCGCCCGCCTTTAAAGGAAGCTCGGCAAATGAGGAACTCTGTGCGTCACATGTTTTAAATTCATGTATTTAATGCCCGCAGGCTTTAAGAACTTTGTGGTTATTTAAAATGTTCTACCAAACCTGGATAGTTTTTTTCGTACCCGGTATTTTTGAAAATAATGTACTTTCAAAACAACCACGGAAGAGTTATTTCGGAAAACTCCGGAAGAGATTTAGAAATTGTTAAAAATAATAAACTGGAAAAATTTAGAAAAGTATATATAAAACTAAAGACTTGTAAAAAATTGAACGGGCGAGACATAGAAACTTTTTTATGTACTAACCCCCCACTCCCAAACTCGCTCGTTCAGACCCCCCTGACAAACTCGCTCGTTCAGACCCCCCTGAAGTATTACGAGTGCTCTTCGCGTTTTTGCAAATAATACCAGAGACACCATAGACTTTTTTCCACGTAAAAGATCAGATTTTCAAAGTAAATTATATTCAAAAAAGCCTGATTAAATCGTTTTGACAAATTTCATATTCAATAGCCTGGAAGCTTTTCGGTCATTTAAAAACCTATAATACGCGTGAGACACAACTACTAAGAGTATGGGAAGCGAGCTTGGAACACAAAGAGCTGTAAATGACGATATCCAGAAAGAAGCTGCAGTTAAGGGAAAATTTCAGGAACCAGTATCCGAATTTACACAGAATCCTGAAAAAAAAGATCCTGCAAGAGTGGTTATTATAGGTGGCGGAGCCTGCGGCATGGCAGTTGCTACCAAAATTCGAAGACAGAGCGATTTTGAGATTACCGTACTTTCAAGAGATTCCCATACTGCTTACAGCCACTGTGGAATCCCTTTTGTTCTGGGCCGGGAAATTGAGAGTTTTGAAAAACTGATAGTAAAGCCCCAGGATTTTTTCAGAAAAAACCAGATCGATGTCAGGCTAAGCGAGTGCGCCAGCTCAATAGACCTGGATTTAAAAATTGTCCGGACAGGGGAAGGAATTTATTCTTTTGACAAACTCGTAATTGCTACAGGCAGCCTGCCCTTTATACCTCGAACAGGAAACTCAAATATCCTCCCTTATGGTCTCTTTACCCTGAGAAGTCTTGCTGATGGAATGCTTTTTGAAAAAGCCCTGGGAACTGTTGAGAAAGTCTGCATAATAGGCGCAGGGACAATAGGAATAGAATGTGCAGTTGCGCTTGCGAGAAGGGGAATTAAAACCATCCTCATAAGCAGAAGCAAAAACCTGCTTTCCAGACAACTGGATCCTGACATTTCTGAAATCATACGAGAGCATCTGGAAAATCTCGAGATTGAAGTTATCACCGGGGAACCTGTGGCTTTTCCTGAAAGTTTCTGGAAAGAAAAAACACTATACGTGGGGGATAGGCAGCTTCCTGCCGAGCTTGTACTTCTTGCAAGCGGGGTTAGGCCTGAGATTTCCCTTGCCCTGGAGGCAGGGGTCGAAATCGGAAAAGCCGGAGGGATAATTGTAAATGAAATGCTCCAGGTTAAGGCAGGAGAGAAATTTCTTCCCTATGTGTATGCAGGTGGGGAATGTGTGGAAGTAACGGACTTTGTAACAGGAGAGGCCAGGTTAAGCCAGCTGGGTACAACAGCCCGGCACATGGCCGACATAATCGGCAACAATATTACAGGAAAACATACTACTCTCGGGCCGCTTGCCGACCCCTGGGTAGCCGTGGCAGGAGATTTGCAATTTGGTGGAGTTGGGATTACCTCAAGAGAGGCTGAAAACCAGGGAATAGAGGTAATTACAGGATTTTCCCGAGGCCGCACAAGAGCCTCCTATTATCCGGGTCGGAAAGACCTGTATATTAAACTTCTGTTCAAAGGCGAGGTTCTGGTGGGTGCGCAGCTTGCCGGAGGAGAGGGAGTAAAAGAAAGAATCGATACCCTCTCCCTTGCAGTCCGAAAGAAAACCACAATCAGAGATCTCCTTGACCTGGAAACCTGCTACGCACCGCCGGTCTCCATGCTTGTAGACCCTCTCAGGCCGGCTGTAAAAGCCGCAATCCGAAATTTAAAGGAAAAAGAAAGCAGCAGGATAAAGTAAGATAAAATCAGGAAAACGTGGGGGAGGAAATGTTAGAAATCGACGGTTCTTACGGTGAAGGGGGAGGGCAGTTGGTCAGAACGGCTGTTGCTCTTTCCGCAGTTACGGGGAAAGAGATCAGAGTTACGAATATCAGGAAAAACAGGCCAAATCCAGGCCTTAAACAGCAGCATTTAAAGGCTCTGGAAACTGCAGCCAGGCTCTGTGAAGCTCGGATTTCGGGACTTTTTCCAGGTTCTACCGAGCTTTCTTTTGCTCCAGTGGAAATAAAGGGGGGTAAGTATGATATTGATATCGGGACCGCAGGAAGCATAACCCTGCTCCTCCAGTGCATTATGCCCGCCCTCCCATTTGCGAAAGAGGAGGTCGAAGTCACGGTAAAAGGGGGAACCGATGTGGCCTGGTCTCCGACAATGGACTACCTGCAGCACGTGACTTTCAGGGCTCTGGAGAGGCTTGGTTACTCAGGCAGCGTAACCCTGAAGGAACACGGCTACTACCCTAAAGGAGGAGGAAAAGTTTCAGCTTTTTTTAAACCGTGCAGACTGCAAGGATTTCATTTTTTAAAAGAGGAGGAAGAAATCAGAGGGATTTCTCATGCTTCGAATCTTCCGGCTCATGTACCTTTACGCCAGGCAGAAGCTGCCAGTACGAGATTAATGGAAGCCGGATACCCCTCCAGGATCGAAACTCAATCCTTTGAAGCTTTTTCCACTGGAAGCGGGATAACCCTCTGGACAGGCTATATAGGTGGGAGTGCCCTTGGGGAAAGAGGACTTCCCGCAGAAAAAGTAGGTAAACGTGCTGCAGACGAAATTATTCCTGAACTTAGGGCAGGAGCCTCTGTTGACACACATCTGGCAGACCAGCTAATACCGTACATGGCTCTTGCAGGAAATAGTTCTTACACTGTACGGGAGCTTTCTCTTCACGCTGCAACAAATATCTGGATTACTGAACAGTTTCTTGATGTCAAATTCAGGATAGAGGAAAAGGAAGGCCTTTTTGAAGTATCGGTGAGTTGAAAGAAAAAAGGAAAAGAAGAGGAAAGGAAAGAGTGAGAAAAGAAAGAGAAAAAAAGACAAAGGAAGAGAAGAGAA
>CAZSVY010000236.1:0-9400 GCA_964610495.1 uncultured Methanosarcinales archaeon | reverse complement strand
TTGAATCTTACCGTGCCTTCTTTGCAGGCGCGTCTGGATCTCTGATTCTTCTAGGTATCGGGCCTATTGTCACGGCTTCGATTGTCCTGCAGCTTCTTGTTGGAGCAGATATTATCAAATTGGACCTGTCGGACCCCAAAGACCAGGCATTCTTCCAGGGAGCCCAGAAGTTCCTTGTGTTTGTCATGATCATACTGGAGGCTCTGCCGCAGCTACTTGGTGGGTATATTCAGCCTGATCCGGGGCTTGCTTCTGTTCTTGGTGTAGGCCTGGGAGTAATCACCTTCCTGCTCCTTATTCAGATCTTTATTGGAGGCGCACTGATCCTTTTCATGGACGAAGTGGTTTCCAAGTGGGGTATCGGGTCAGGAGTCGGGCTTTTCATTGTTGCGGGAATCTCCCAGCAGATTGTTACAGGGATCTTTAACTGGCAGCCTGACGAGGCAGGGCTTCCGATAGGGCTGATTCCGAAATGGATTTACATAGCGCAGAACGTTGGGGCAGATTACCTCCTCTCAGGCGAGGGCCTGATGTTCATACTGGTCAGAGGAGGAATCCTGGCACTGGTGAGCACGGTTGTTATCTTCCTGCTTGTGGTATACGTGGAGAGTACGAGGATTGAAATCCCTCTTGCGCACAGTGCAGTAAGAGGAGCAAGGGGTCGCTTCCCTGTCAAACTCATATACTCCTCAGTGCTGCCGATGATTCTTGTCCGGGCTCTTCAGGCTAACATCCAGATGATAGGAATCATTCTCTCAAGCCGTGGAATTACATTCCTTGGTGAGTTCAGCGGGTCCACGCCGCTAAACGGGATTATGTATTACCTTGCTCCAATAAACAGCCCTTATGACTGGATTCCGTCTCTCGTGCAGGAGTCCTTTGCAAGTTACGGAGTTGCCGCGCCTGCTACCTGGCAGATCGTGCTTCACGTCTTTACGGATGCCATCATGCTTATCGGAGGCGGAATTATCTTTGCCCTCTTCTGGATAGAGACTACGGGCATGGGTGCTAAACCTACAGCCCAGAAGATTTTCAATTCCGGCATGCAAATTCCGGGTTTCAGGCGGAACATAGGCAGCATTGAAAAAGTTATGCAGCGTTATATTCCAAAAGTTACCGTAATCGGTGGAGCTTTCATAGGCGCACTTACCCTGGTTGCTAGCCTGCTCGGTACCATTGGAAATGCCGGAGGTACAGGACTGCTGCTTACTGTGAGTATTGTGTACAGGCTGTATGAGGACATCGCATCCGAGCAGATGATGGAGATGCACCCGATGATCCGTTCCTTCTTCGGGGAGCAGTAAGGGTTCGTTCCGGGCTGCAAAAAGGAGCCGAATCTAGACGTAACGTAAACAAACTAAAGGAAACATAGGGATCTTCGAATGAATATAATACTCTTCGGGCCCCCGGGTGCCGGAAAAGGTACCCAGGCCAAAAAAATGGTTGATTTCTACGGAATCCCGCAGGTATCCACAGGGGATATCCTTCGGGCGAATGTCAGGGAAGGAACCGAACTTGGACTTGCAGCCAAGGCATATATGGACAAGGGAGAACTTGTTCCTGATGAGGTGCTTATAGGGATTATTAAGAACCGTCTGAAAGAACAGGACTGTGAAAAAGGTTTCATCCTTGACGGGTATCCAAGGACAATACCTCAGGCTGACGCTCTTGCAACCATCCTTGACGAGATCGACAAGCCCATAGATGTTGTCCTCAATCTTGAAGTGCCTGACGAAGAACTGGTCGAGAGGATAAGCGGTCGCCTTATGTGCAATAACTGCGGTGCAAGCTATCACAGAAACTTTAACCCGCCGAAAAAAGAAGGTGTCTGCGACGTTTGCGGCGGTGAACTTTCCCAGCGTGCCGACGACAGAGAAGAGGCTGTCCAGAATCGTCTCAATGTTTATAAAAAACAAACTCAGCCTCTTATCGACTATTATGCAAAACAGGGTATCCTGGTATCTCTTGACGGAACCAAAGATATAAATGAGGTTTTTGAAGATATAAAGGCAATCCTTACAAAATTTGCCTGAAACCTTCATTTCCTTTTTCCTCTTTTTTTACTAAGCCTTTGGCCTTTCTATTTTTTCTTTCACTCAGCATGTCTAATAAAAAGCCTCTGCTTCTTTCTCTTCTACTTGATTCAAACAATTAATATTTAAATAATATGCGGCTGTTTATGTCAACAAGAACTATGTCACAAGAACTATACGACGGAGAAGCTGAGTTAGTATGACTGAAAACTCAATCGATGAACTGGTTAACTGGGTTATCAGTGTTGACCGCCGTTTGATTCTTATGGACTCCATGAAAAGGCACACTTTTGTTCGGGCTTCCGATATTGCCCATGAAGCAAGCCGATCCACGCAAAATATCAGCCACGCTTTAAAGGAACTTGAGGGTAAAGGCTTAATCCATTGTTTGACTCCTGACAAAACCACATGGAAAAAATACACCCTGACAGATGAAGGAAAAAAAGTTCTGGAACAGCTGGATGGTAAATACCTTTAATTATTGGAACTACTGAATTATTGGAATTACTGGCCTATTTCTAATTAACTTAGCATATTAATAGAAATATTAACCTGAATATAAATCTAAAAATTAATTAAAATATTCATTAAAGTATTATTACAATATTATCAAAATATTAACACCTTATATCAAAATATACTAAATTAGTACTAAACTATTATTAAAATATCATTAAAAATATTAATCCAGATATTGATCGAAATTAACATGACCAAAGAATTTTTTACTCCGGATTTTCAGGGCTCTGGAGCTCTTCTGTCTCGCTTTCCTTTAATATGCTTAAAGGTAGGGTTTCGCCCTCAAGTTGCAGGTCTTTATACCCTTTTACCAGTTCAAGATTCGCTCTGACAACGGATTTTTTAAACTCTGCAAGGTCTGTCGTGATGTCTTCAAGCAAACTTGCAGCTTCCTGGTCTGTGATGACGGCTCCGTCAGGCACCATTTTATGCGGAAAAATTTCGACTCCGCGAACAACGGCCCTGTGAAGTACCAGAGCATTTCCTCCCAGGTCGCAGTCAAATACTACGGCTCCGAACCCGACAAAACAGTTTTCTCCTATCGAGCAGGGCCCATGTACGATACACCCGTGCGCAAGAGAAGTTTTATTACCGATCTTTACTTCCGAGTTGGAAAGGGAATGAATTATTACATTATCCTGAACATTGCACCCTCTCTGGATAACTATTGAAGATCCGGGTTCGTCTGCCCTGATCACGGCATTCGGCCCGACAAACACGCCCTCCTCGATAGTTACATTTCCTACTATGAGCGCAGTGTCGAATATCCAGGCTTTACTGCTTATTTTCGGGAACTGTCCACCAGGATTTGGAAGCTGCATCTTTTAAATTCCTCCTGAGACCTGCAGTATAAGTTCCTTATTCCGGCCTTCCAGGCTATTATGCATGATTATGATAATTTATGAGAATATATTTAAACATATTCTCTTATTCTTTCACCCAAGTTCCGCAAGCCTGCAAGCCTTTTTTGAAAAGGCTTGATCGCAAACTTTTAGAAAAAGTTTGATCAAAACCGGAAAACGGCGTGATAAAGGTTTGATCGAAGAACCCCTAGCACTGCCTGTGATTGAGAAATACTTATAATCCCAAAACCCTATCCGGCGTGATCAACCGGCGCAACGGTTGCGGCCCAACGGTTGCGGCCCAACGGTTGCGGGTCAACTGAATTTCATCGAATAGTATAACTTATATACATCGACACTTATTAACCAGAACAACCTGCATTATCATTTAAAACCGGCTCCGTAATCGAGCTGATTTCTCAGGTCTTTAATAGAACCTTATACGTTATAATACTCTAAGCTTGTCAAGTTTCTATTTATCGGAATTTTTCTACACTTGAAAATCTCAGAATAATTATTGAACCTGAATGGTGAGGACAACTTGGTTTCAGAGACATTAAAAAAGCAAATAGATCGGTTCCTGCTGGCTCTCGGTTTTTCTCTTATGATCGGGATTATGGTTCTTGGACAGGGTTTCAGGGATGCTGTCGGGAAAGCCGTCGGGACTTTAATGAATCCCGTGCTTGCTCTGGTCGGGCAGGAGAATTTCCATTTAATTCTTTTGGTAATGGCGGCTATTACTGCTGCTTATGCATCCCTTATCCAGAAATATACAATTGACTGGGACCTTATGAGGAATACCCAGGAACGCATGAAGGTTTTCCAGAAAGAATTCAGGGAGGCACAGCTTTCCCAGAATACCTATATGCTGAAAAAGCTTGAAGACCAGCGCAAGGAGATGATGGAAGACCAGATGAAGATGTCCAAGCAGCAATTCAAGCCTATGGCTTATATCAGTATCATCTCCCTGCCCCTTTTCATGTGGGCTTATTTTTATATCAGTATGCACGGATCTGCCACTATGGTCTTTCCTTTCTGGGGTGAACAGCTGCTTACTTCTCAGGTTATTGGTCCCGTCCATCACTGGATATACTGGTACTTCATCTCTTCTCTCGGAGTTAGCCAGCTTATCAGAAAGGCACTCAATATCGGTGGGGTCTGATGCGGATAACAGTAAGCGGGCTTCCAGGGAGTGGAACGACAACAATCTCAAGACTTCTTGCTGAATACTATGAACTTGAATTGATCTCCTCGGGTGAAGTTTTCAGGAGGATAGCTAAGGAAAAGGGGATGAGTCTGGCGGAATTCGGAGCTATGGCTGAAAAAGACCCTTCAATTGACCTGGCTATCGATAAGAATCAGAGAGCTGTTATCCACAGTCAGGAAAATCTGCTCCTCGAAAGCAGGCTTGCAGGTCATATGGCTAAAGATGTCCCGAATGTGCTTAAAATCTGGATAAAGGCTCCATTACCCGTCCGGGTAAAACGTATCCTGAGGCGGGAGAAATCGGTATCTTTTGACGACGAGCTTGAAAAAACAGTCCAGAGAGAACAATCCGAAGCTCTCCGTTATATGAGTTACTACAATATCGATATTGGCGACCTGTCGATTTACGACATCGTTATTGACTCAGAAAAGTGGAACCAGTACCAGATTCTTGACATTCTCAGGACCGCTATCGATTCCCTTATAGGGCCGGAGTAATTTCCCGCAAGCTCTGTCAAAAGCTGAATTTTTATACAAAGCGTAGAGTTTTATTTGCCGGAACCTGATATTACTGATATATTACAGCAAGCATGAGTATCATATTTCAGCAGCAATGAGCATCCAGCGCAAAGACACTCTGTTAAGGTATCCTGTTCCTTCGTGAGGATACCCGGTATTCATCTGATCCAGAATAAGGTTGCTTATCTTAAGGCTTTCCGGCATATGATTCCTCTTAGAGGTACTGTCGGGTTTCCTTCTTATATGCATTACAGGAATTTCCTTAAATCTCAGATTTGTTGCCGCTTACACGTTTACTACGAATTATACTGCATACCATACCTATGTCTATACATTCAATTTACATTCAATTCAGGAGTTTTTGAAAAACTATGTCACCTGCCGGCAAATTGCCATCCGAAGCTGAAAGAATTCTGGTCCGAAAGTCCGGCGCCTGGACGAATCCCTCTTACGGCTCTTATCCGGAAAAGCGCCCCATCCTCGAGTATATTGAGAAAGGGGTCGTAAATATTGATAAACCAAAGGGGCCGACAAGCCATGAGGTTGCTGCCTGGGTAAAGGCTATTCTTGGCGTGAGTACGGCAGGGCACGCAGGCTCGCTTGATCCCAAGGTTACAGGGCTTTTGCCCACTTTACTCGGAAAGGCTACAAAGGCTGTTCCTGCCCTGCGCCTTTCCGGAAAGGAATATATCTGCCTTTTGAAGCTTCATAAGGAAATGCCTCAAAAACTGGTCAGGAAGGTCTGTGAGGAATTCACAGGGCCTATCTACCAGATGCCTCCTATAAAGTCGGCTGTCAAACGAGTCATCAGGATAAGGACGATCTATTATCTTGAGGTGCTTGAAATTGAAGGCAGTTCAGTGCTCTTTCGCGTAGGATGCGAAGCCGGGACTTATATCAGGAAACTCTGCCATGACATAGGGCTTGCTCTGGGCTGCGGCGGACATATGCAGGAACTCAGGAGGACGAAAGCAGGCCCGTTTACCGAGGAAACGCTTATCACGCTCCAGGATTTGAAAGATGCATATGTATTCTGGAAGGAAGACGGGGACGAATCCGAGCTCAGGCGAGTAATCATGCCAATGGAAACGGCTGTATCCCACCTTCCCAAAATTATCCTGCGGGACAGTGCGGTAGATGCAGTCTGTTCCGGGGCTGCTCTGGCAGTTCCTGGCATCACAAGCCTGGATGCAAACCTTAAGAAAGGGGATCTTATAGCGCTGTTTACTCTTAAAGGTGAACTCATTGCCCTTGCAAAAGCTGAAATGAGTACAGAAGAGCTCCTTAAAGCCTCTACAGGGCTTGCAGCAACCTCAATCCGGATTATGATGGAAGTCGGGACTTATCCGAAGGGTTGGACTAAAAAAGAGGAAGATGTTAAGCCCTAACCTCTAAAACTCTTTTTAAATGCCCTTGCTTAGAATAAAGTTTATATATCACTATTCCGTTATGGTATAAGTCGTGCCACAACCTTTCCGAAGGAAAGCTTGACCAAAGGTCTGGAACAATAATTTAAGTTGTGCATAAACTTTATGCCGAGGTAGTCTAGTGGTAGGGCGCAAGCCTGGAAAGCTTGTGGGGCTTAGCCCCTCGGGAGTTCGAATCTCCCCCTCGGCGTCAGACTCTTCTTATTTTCATGTGTGTAAGTTTCTCAATATTTTCTTTATATACTTAAACGTTTTTCTATAGATCTTGCCTGCAAGGCTTTCCTTTTATCTCTGCAGGAGACCGATATTCAGTAACGAGTCCGTTGCAGATATCCTTATATACTGGTAACTGCATGTAAATGAACTCATCAGTATATGCTGTAAAGAAGCTCCTTTAGAGAGCTGCTCCTGACTTTTTCGCGTATTCTTTAAGGGTATTCGATCAGGGGCTACAGGATGCTGTATGCATTCCCCTGGAGGGAGTATATGGTAGAAGAAAAGAATAATGAAGAATTAAGGCATCTTGTTCGGATTATGAATACCGACCTGCAGGGGGCAAAACCCGTACAGTACGCCCTTACAGGTCTCCCGGGAATAGGAAGGCGCACTGCTATCCTTATTGCAAGGGACGCAGGGGTAAACCCCAGTGCTACACTTGGATACCTGCCAGATGAAGAAGTGGCAAAACTCGACAGCGCAATCGGGAAGTTTGAGGATATTGTTCCATCCTGGATGTTGAACAGGCAGAAAGACCTGGCAACAGGACAGGACAGGCACCTGCTTGGAACGGATATCGTACTGACTTTCAGGGAAGACATTAATAACCTGAAGAAGGTCCGCGCCTACAGAGGTCTCAGGCACGAAAGAGGCCTCAAAGTAAGAGGACAGAGAACAAAATCCACAGGCCGTCGCGGGTCAACTGTCGGTGTCAGCAGGAAGAAGTGATTTTCCGGTTGAGGTGATTTTAAATGGCATATCCAGGTAAAAAAAGTAAAAGTTACGAGACTCCAAGGCACCCCTGGCAGGAAGCCAGGATGGCATCCGAAGTCCAGCTTGTAAAGGCATACGGCCTCAGAAATAAGAGAGAAGTCTGGAAGGCAGCCAGTATGCTGAGGATGTACAGATCCGAAGCCAGGAAATTACTTGCAAGCGCTGCAAACTCTCAGGAAAGAGGACTTGAAGGACATCAGAAGACTCAGTCCGAAGAAATTCTTTCAAAGCTTATCCGCTATGGTATGATCAAGTCGGACGCTGACATTGACGATATCCTCTCTTTAAAAACTGAAAATATCCTTGAAAGGAGACTCCAGACCCAGGTTCTCCGTCTCGGGCTTGCCAGGACAGTTATCCAGGCACGCCAGTTTATCACTCACGGGCACATTGCAGTTAACGGCAGAAAGGCTACTATTCCGGGAATGCTCGTGTCCAAGGAAGATGAGATGCACATCGGATATTATGGAACCTCCCCGCTTGTTAGCGAATCTCACCCTGAAAGACCTGTGCAGGTGGCATCTGCCCTTGCAGACAGCACAACTACTTTGAAGGCTGTTGCAGAAGCAAGACAGGCTAAAGAGAGACCTCCTGAAAGAGGCGGCGGAAAGAGGAAGAGAGGGAGGAGATAATCATGGCAGACATGAAATGGGCCGTAGCTCACATCAAATCTTCATTTAACAATACAATTATTACTGTAACCGATATCACAGGAGCTGAAACCATTGCAAAGTCCTCCGGTGGTATGGTTGTAAAAGCTGCAAGAGACGAAAGCTCTCCTTATACTGCCATGCAGATGGCAGGCCAGCTTGCTGACCAGCTCAGGGATAAGGGCATCAACGGCATCCACATCAGGGTAAGAGCTCCCGGTGGAAACAAGCAGAGAAGCCCGGGTCCTGGCGCTCAGGCTGCAATCAGGGCTTTTGCAAGAGCAGGAATTCGGATTGGCAGGATTGAAGATGTTACTCCTGTCCCGCACGACGGCACTCGCCCGAAAGGCGGAAGACGTGTATAAGAGAATTTTTCAGGGAATTCTTCTAAAATTCTCTTTTTTTGAATGCATTAAAATATAAGGGAAATTAAGGTATATGACGATGGAAGTAGACATTCTGGAGTTATCGGACAGATCTGCAAAATTCGTGCTTTCAAAAGTTAGCACTTCTTTTGCCAACGGCATTCGGCGTGCCATGATCGCAGATGTACCAACGCTTGCGATCGAGTATGTGAACCTTTATGACAACACCTCGGTACTCTATGATGAGCAGCTGGCTCTACGTCTGTCCTTAATCCCGATAGTAACGGATGTGGAGACGTATGTGCCACAGGCAGAATGCGATGTCTGCGGAGGAGAGGGCTGTCCTGCCTGTGAGGTTTCCTTAACCCTCAGTGCAGAAGGCCCGGGAACGGTTTATTCGCGGGACCTTATCTCCTCTGATCCGAAGATACAGCCGGCTGACCCAAATATCCCGATCGTTGAGCTGAAAAAGGGGCAGAAACTTGTGCTTGAGGCCGTCGCTCATATGGGTTACGGCAGGGACAGCGTTAAATGGCAGGCAGGAATCGCTTGCGGCTACAAGAACGTGCCTATTATAAACATTCAAAACTGTGACGCATGCGGGCACTGTGCGGCCGAATGTCCGAAAAGCATTATACGGCTCGAAGACTCAAGGGCTAAAGTTTCTGAGGAAGACATCCTCAAATGCTCGCTCTGCAGGCTCTGTGAGCAGGTCTGTGACATTCACGCAATAAATATTGGCTTCGATGAGAACGCTTTTGTGTTTACAATGGAGTCCGATGGTTCTTACACAGCCAGGGATCTTGCCCTTAATGCGGCAAAAGTGGTCAGAGGCAAAGCCGAAGAAAT
>CAZSVY010000235.1:0-7323 GCA_964610495.1 uncultured Methanosarcinales archaeon | reverse complement strand
TTAAGAAAAGTTTGATCAAAAACGAGCCTTTTTCAAAAAAAGCTTGACCACAAACTTTTAAGAAAAGTTTGATCAAAAAAGAGCCTTTTTCAAAAAAAGCTTGGCAAAAAAGGCACGGTTGGGAGTGCACGAAGGCTCGGAAAAAGAATAGCAGAATATAATTGTCAGGGTATGAATTCAAGAATGGGGGGAAAAATCAATGCTGAGTGAGAAGATTGAAGAAGCGCTGAACGAACAGATCAATAAGGAAATGTATTCGTCTTATCTATACCTTGCTATGTCTGCATACAGTTCATCAGCAGGGCTTCCGGGGTTTGCTCACTGGTTTAGAATCCAGGCCGATGAAGAAAATTTGCACGCAATGAGGCTCTTTGATTACATAAACGACCAGGACGGGAGGGTGAAGCTGAAGGAAATCAAAGAGCCGCCTATAGAGTTCGGGACAGCTGTAGAGATGTTCCGGCGGACCCTGGAGCATGAACAGTTCATTACCCGCTCTATTAATGAGCTGGTAGAGCTTGCCAAGGCTGAAAAGGATGAGACTACAGCTTCTTTTTTGCAATGGTATGTTGAAGAGCAGGAAGAAGAGGAAGAAAACGACAAAGAAATTATTGCCAAACTGAGAGGTGTCGATAAAAACGAATATATAATTCCCTCAGTTGATCAGGAACTGGCAAAAAGACCTCCTCCCAGATAATCGTGGAAAAGGAAGGATGGAAAAATTTGAGGGTTTTCGTTTTTCAGAAGCTTAAACAGTAATTTCGATCTTGAAGATTGAAAAACAAAAACCACAGCCCTCTCCTGTTATTGGAGAAAACTTTTTTCTTTGAGAAAGGGCTGTTTTTCTCAAAAAGTTATTTGAGATAAAGGCGTCTAAGAGTGTACTTTTTGTGTAATTATTTTGCCCTGTAATACTTTTCAACCTCTGAGCTTATTATCTCTATTTTACCTTCATCAAGCAATTTCTCGAGCATAGAGGAGAGATCTTTAGGATCAATATTTAAACTCTGCCATGTTTGTTCGAAAGTACAGGGTCTTCTGAGGAGAAGAGCATACACCTCCTCATCCAGATTTATATGTAACACCTTTGCTTTCTTCTTTTTTTCCTTCAAAACTAGCTTTACCTTTCTATCTCCGAATTCAGAAACGAAACGCTTTGCAATTTCCCTTAACCTTTCCTCTGGAACTGGTCTCACCCATTTTTCAGAAGGAGGACGGCTGATTGTTAGAACTTCGATCTCTTCCGGACATATGTACCTGATTGTTTTTACCAGCTCTTCGATCTCTTCGTCAGTAAAATTTAGGGGCTTGCCGGTTTCACTTTCAAGGAACATGATCTCAAGTGCAAGTCTCTTCCCGATTCCGGCTTTTGCAAGTTTCCTTAAACCCTCGATGATTTCCTTCAGGTTTATGCCCGGAGCAGGTCTATGAATTTTTCTCCAGGTCTCTTCATTTCCAGAAGTCAGAGTTGCAACTACCAGATCTGCCTCTGCCAGGTTATTTTGAACATCCTCTCTTCCCAGAAGGGAAGAATTCGTAATTACGCAGATAGGGATTCCACTTATTCTCCTGACGCTCCGGATAATTTCCCCTAAAGAAAGGTTCAGCGTAGGTTCGCATGTGCCGGAAAATGTAATATAATCCAGGCCCCTGATATCGTTACAGAACTTTTGCAGGTTTTCGGAGACTTCTTCTGGAGTCACAGCTTCCCTTACATCCTCAGGGCTTCTAATTTTTAGCTCAACATGCCCGAGCTGGCAGTAGATGCAGTCGTAGTTGCAGTTCTTTTTCGAGCCGGTATTTTTTATTATATCGACTCCCAGAGACCTACCGAGCCTTCTTGAAAGAATTGGGCCGTAGACGATTCTCGACTTCATTTTTTAACTCTTCCTTTCACAAAGATCAGGGCCCGAAAAACCGGGAAATCTCGCAGGAATCTCGCAGGAATCTCGCAGGAAATCCCTCTATATTCCAGCCCAAATTCATTTTTTTAAAAACTCATTCATGAATGAATTTGGAACCCATCAATGAATTATTTCGTTAATGAACTCATTTCTGAATTTACTTATTAGTTTATTCTTTTTCATCGCTTTTCTGGGACCGGCGTCTCTTCAAACTTTCCATAAGGATCTCAAGTTCCTGTTTCAGTGACCTCATCCGGTTCTCAAGGAAATCGATATTCGATTCCGCCCTGTTCTGAGCAGGTGCAGGATAGTAATATCCGGGGTACTCACTACGAGCAGCAAGCCCTCCACCTCTTCCGAAACCGGAAGTTCTCCTGCACCATAAACCCACACCTGCTCTGCGGCCTGTACCTCGGCCCACACCACGCCCGGCTCCACGGCCAGCGCCCTGGCCTGCACCCGCGGGAATTCCGGTCATATAACCCGGGCTGTCACTGCCCGAGCAGTAACCCATAGCCCGTCCTGTCTTTGATCCCTGGCCCATCGGACCTGTTCTGTTTCCATATGGCATTGTTTCCAACTCCTTTCATTGTACTTTTTAATTTACCACGGATTTTTTTGTTAAGTCATAATATGATCAGGTAAAAATCTTTAAACAATCCTGATAAGACAAATTGAAATGGAGTAGCAAAGGAGCACTGGTTGTGCTTTTCTCCCACTCTTTTTTTTCGAGTCGCTTTTTAACTCACTTCCTGACCATAGGGCTTCCGCATTTCTCACACTTCACCTGGCTGCAGGCGACTCCCGGAGTATGGGGCATTTCATGCCCACAGGCAGGACATACGCAGTTTCCTGCAGGTCCGCCGGACCGTCCACCCCGGCCTCTGCCCTGTCCGCGGTTTCTTCCGCCGCCAACCTGGCCCTGGCCTGCAGGACCTGTTCCGTCCCCTCCTGGCATCCTGTAATCCCCTCCTTCGATTCTTATTGCTTTTCCATGGACAAGCGCTTCAGTTACTTTTTCAAGTGCTTTTTTCAGAGCCCTCTGAAAGGTGGACTGGTGGATCTCCATACGGACCGCAGCCTCACCCTGGGAAAGGTTTTCCAGAAAGCTGAGCCTCATGGTCTCAAGTTCGTCGATTGTCAGCAGGATCTCTTCGGGAATTTCACTTTCGGGACTGAAAGGCCTGAACTCCCTTGCCGAATGTTCGAAATCCACCATCCTTCGTTTTCTAGGGCGCATAATTATGCATAATAATGCAAAAGTTATATAGTTTTGCATTCATGCAGGCTCTGGCCCTAAAATGGCCTTCAGATGAAAAGAAAGGAGACGTGTCGGTCAAGTTTTAATAGATGGAGTCTGAAAAGCACAGCTAAATGTCAAGCAACCTGGAACTCGAGATTGTGAAAAAAGGGTTTGAATGGCTTTCTGCCCAACAAATTCAGTCCGTAAAGGAACTTTCAAGTACCTTATCCGCACACGCCCTCTGGGCACTCCCGAACCCCTATATAACCCGCCTGATCCTTAAACAGGAAAACGATGGTTCCTGGAACTTTTCAATCAGGGATACTGCCAGGGCTTGCTCAGCCCTTTCAACGGAAGGAATTGTATTCATGGCCTCAGCAAAATGGCTGCTTGCCAGAAAAAGCAAAAGATCCTGGAACAGGGACGTTTACGATACAGCCTATGCCCTTACGGCTCTTGCAGACACGGGAACTAAGGACAGAGACGGGTGTAGCTGGCTATACGAACACTATTGCCCTGCCTGGGAACAGGTCGGCACCTCATCCCTTATCATTACAGCTCTTAAAAAACAGGATCATCTGGCAAAAACCAGAACCTTTGAGACTTTTATCCGGGAAAAAGCCGAATGGATCCTCTCAAAAAGAGGACCCGACGGAGGTTGGGAACACATCTCCACAAGCAACCTGGCAATCCAGGCCCTGCTCCTTGCAGGCTTTAAAGAAGAACTTGAAGCTTCAGTCCACTGGCTCCTCAACAATATCCACGAAAGCGGAGCCTGGGGAAATAAGAACGACGATATAAACGCTACTTCTCTAACTCTGAGCACATTGGGGCTTTATAAAAAGACTTGAAAAGAGAAAAAATTTGTCTTCGTGGTCTATTTTGTTTTTTCCTTCTTTTATTTTCAGCGCACCCACTCAACTGTTTTTTTAATCTGATACTGCTTTTTTGCAGACATCGTTTTTGGAATTTAGATAGGACCTACTTGCTATTTCCATACTGCCTTCCATTTCAGCAATACTCATATCAAAAGTCCGGGCATAATTTAAGACATTTTTGTCGAATTCGCTTCCTATTGAAATTTCATTACTGATTTTGACAACTTTTCTATAATGTCTTTTCAAAAAACTTATATTGAAGTCAGAAGTGTCGCTGGATTCCTTTCTCATTTTTTTTAACTGGAAGCCCATAGGGGGTCAGGTATATCATACCTGTACTGTTCCCACTCTGCATAACTTCAGCATAATTATCGTTGCCCCCAAGAGCTACGCTGATGCAGTCATCCATAATTTCTCCTTTTTAATCTTTTAGGAAATAAAGAGAGCAAGGAAGATTTTTAAAATCAGCTTCCGTGTTCCTCATAGAGTGTCTACAATTTCCATAAAAAATAAGAATGCCATCTGAAAAAGCCGCCATTTTTCTAATATTCGGGTAGATTTCAGACCTTAAGAGTTGACAATCTGCATGCAGGCCAAGCTTAAGAGTGTTTACAATTACAGTAGTTTTTTCTTTGTTCTTTTCTTTACTCTTTCCTATTATATTATGAGGTATTTTCTTAAAAAAGGGAAATTTCAACAAAAGTCTCAGAGGGTTCATGGATACAGAGTTATTTGCCTCTTTTAAAAAATAGGTATCTTGTCCAAAGGAAAAATTCTGGGCTGACAATTTCTGGATTTAAGCTTTCGAACAAGCCTGAAACTTTGCCTGCTTTCAACTACGATTAATTGATTTAAGTCATGGTCTTTTGAGAGGACATATACCAGTTCGTCTTCAAGCATTTCACAGGCAATTATGCTAAGTACAGACATCCGCTCACCATTCGTTTATAAATACAAAATCTATTCAACCTTTTGATTTTTCCTAAAGTTCCACTTTGAGTTCGTTATAGCAATCTTCAAAAATTTCCTGGTTACCATCATCGAATTCCAGGATTTCGAAATCAAACAATTCTGCAAATTCCCGAATAAAAGCGTCGAAATTTTCAGTGTATTCAAGGCCGGTATTAATCTTAGCAACTCTTTTGTAACCGATCATTTCGTGGGTCTTTTTCATTAATTTCAACGCTTTGGCGGGGTCTTTGTTTAGCTTATCCAGGTCAAGCAGTTCCCTCCAGCCCTTGCTGTACATGGGAGTAAAAAGGTATGTTCCAGCGTCACTAACACTTTTGAGTATCCTTAGATAGTTATTAACTCCTCCCACAGTAGCTCCTATGCAGTCATCTACAATCCTGTGATCTTTGTCTTTAAGAATACGGACCGGACATGAGATTGAACTACGCTCAAAATCTTTTTCAACATCTCCCAGTACATTCCCACATAAACCGTAAAAGAGCAAAATCCCCGACGAAAAAGGAGCAAGAGTCTTTATAGTCTCATATACCTTAATTTTCAACTCTTTAGGACTTCTATGAAGGCCCAGTTCCATTAGATGAATCAGAACCGTATATTTCTTACACTCACTTTTGATTTCTGCAAGTGAGGAAATATCTTCCAGAGAGAGCACTTTATACTGGAGGTTTACTTTATCCAGTTTTTCTACGAATTCCCGGATATTTTCGTTATCAACTATAATGATCTCATCAATGGAAGAGTCATTTTCAAGAATCCAGATAATTTCGTCCTGCATTATCTTGCATGAAATAATACTCATAGTGGGCATTGAGACATCCTCTTCAGAAGTTATTCAGAAAACCTAATTTTTTTCGAGCAATAGATTGATTATATTAAGATAATATACTTGCTTATATGTAAGTAAGTAGTAGTTAGGAAAAAATCAGTCCTTCCACCCAAGGTCGGATTTAATTAGAGAAATGGATCTAACGAGTGTTTTTCTCCCTTTAATGCTGGATAGTTGCCTGGCGCCCATTAAGGCTTCGACTACTAACTCTGCACGTGCTTCTACAGAATTAGAAAAACTAAATTCTCCTTGCTCCAAACCGGCTTTAAGAACTTTAGAAAGCCAGGTCAAGATATCATCCAACAACAACAGATTCTGCTTTTTAACTTTCTCCGGAAGTTCTTCAAAATCGAGAATTACCGAGCCTGGAGGACAGATACTTTTGCCTTCATCAAACTCTTTCAATGCGTAATCAAAGTAGTATTGAAGCTGGTCACGGGCTGAGCCCCCAGATTCCACTATTTGAGCAATATTTGCAGCTAAATTTTTCCTGCTGTCTTCGAGCAAGGCTGCAACCAGATCCTCTTTTTTGGGATAGTAGTTATGAATTGCTGCATTCTTTATTCCCAGTTTCTGAGAAATATCTTTGTAACTAAATCCATTATAACCCCGACATTGCAAAAAATTCCTTGCATAATAGAGTATCTGTTGATTAGTCTGGTTTATATCCTTCATAACAACACGTACATCATTAATAAGTATCAAAATAGTGCTTACCCTTATAAAACTTAGTTTCTCGATTTATCAGTTTAAATAATTAGGATTTTACTTTCAATGTGTATTCACCATTAAAGAGTTTACTTATGTGTAAGTAAGTACTGGTTTAAATAATTAATCACTTTATCAAAGATCGGACTATATTAGGTAAATGTTCAGAGATTACTTCATTGGTAAAAGGCTTTGAATGGCTTCCTTTAAAGAGGAACTTAAAGCTTCAGTCTGCTGGCTCCTTGAAAATATCCAAGAAGCTAACAGCAGAGCCAATTCAGCAATTGTAGCATTATTTCCTTTCTTCCAGATAGTCCTCACTTTCAGAGGTTCTAATTCATTCTATAGATTGGCGTCAACGAAAAATCTCTTTTATATTTTTTACCTCCAAGGCAAAAATACTAAGATAGCGTAAAGCAGTCCGCTTAAACGGATTAAAAACAGTTCCTCTTGCCCATAGCTCAGCCCTCTTGAGCGTAGCGAAAAGGGCTCCGTCCTCCCGAGACGGGACTCGGTGCAATAAATATAAATAAGAATTCGATTTTTCGTAAAATTTTACCAATAAACATATATATTAGACAATATCATTTTATATTACTAATTAAGATAATAACATAACTATACAGGAAGCAAAACGCTTTGTTAAACCTATTTTGTCTAGGAGGAAACCTGATCATGTAGATCGAATGGACTCTAAATCCGTTCAGCCGGGTTAGATTCCCGGGGTTTCCGCCATATTTCTGAATCCCGGAATGGCAATATATAACATTCCGCCGAAATATTTTATAAAAT
>CAZSVY010000234.1:0-5917 GCA_964610495.1 uncultured Methanosarcinales archaeon | reverse complement strand
ATTTGCAAAAAACGTTCACGAAAATGATATCGTGGTCGCGGGAAGCAATTTTGGTTGCGGCTCCTCGCGCGAGCATGCGCCCCTTGCCCTTAAAGGGGCAAAGATAGCCTGTGTAATTGCAAAGTCTTTTGCAAGGATCTTTTTCAGGAATGCAATAAACATCGGAGTTCCTGTTCTGGAATGCCCTGACACTGACAGGATCGATGATGGAGACGAGCTTGAAGTAGACCTTGCGACAGGAGTTATTGTAAACAGGACAAAAGGCGAGACCTACCAGGCAACCCCTCTACCTGATTTCGTGCGTGAAATCGTGGATGAGGGAGGGCTTATAGAATATGCCAGGAAACTGGTCTCTGAGCGCTCGGAAACAGGAAATCTGTCCTGAGACAGCCCTGTCCGCGTTTGACATCTCGTAATAAAAAAGGCAGTTTTGCCTGTAAATTCGAAAGGAGTATAAACATGACGCAGTATAAGATTCCGGTCCTCCCGGGCGACGGGATAGGCCCAGAAATTATCGCCGAAGGCAGAAAGGTCATAGATGCCGCTGGCGAAAGATTTGGTTTTGATGTAGAATGGATTGAATACCCGCATGGAGCAGATCACTACCTTGAGACGGGAGAATTGATTTCGGAAGAAACCTTAAAGGAATTATCCGGATACCCTGCCATTTACCTTGGTTCCATCGGAGATCCAAGGATTGCCCCTGGCATCCTTGAGAAGGGAATCTTATTAACTGCACGTTTTTACTTTGACCAGTACGTCAACCTTCGCCCTATAAAACTCCTTGATGGGGTCTGGACCCCGCTTAAAGGCAAAACTTCAAAAGACATCGACTTCGTGGTTGTCAGAGAAAATACCGAGGATTTTTATGTAGGAATTGGCGGCAGGGCAAAAAAAGGAGAAAGCAAAGACCTCCTCGAAGTCAAGCGAACGCTCTACTCCGCAAAATTCGGGCTTGATATCGAGACCGACAGCGAAGAAATAGGATACCAGATAGGCCTGATCTCCAGGGAAGGCACAAAAAGGGTTATTGAGTACGCCTTCGACCTTGCCGAGAACCGGAAAAAACATGTTTCGTCTGTTGACAAGGCAAATGTGCTTTCCGATATCTACGGCCTCTGGAGAGAGGAGTTCAGTGCCGTTTCTGCAGAACATCCCGATATTACCACGGATTTCAACTTCGTTGACGCCATAACTATGTGGTTTGTAAAAAACCCGGAGTGGTTCGATGTGGTCGTAACCCCGAACATGTTCGGAGATATCATCACCGATCTCGGAGCCATGATCCAGGGCGGCCTCGGCCTTGCTCCCGGCGGAAACATTAACCCCAAAGGCACAAGCATGTTTGAGCCTATCCATGGCTCAGCCCCGAAGTATAAGGGCCAGAATAAAGTCAACCCTATTGCCACAATCTGGGCAGGTGCCATGCTTATGGAACAGCTCGGAGAAAAAGAAGCCTCAGATATGATAGTGAGTGCAATCCAGAAAAATATCCTGGACGGCAAAGTCAAAACCTACGACATGGGCGGTAGAAGCACCACCTCAGATGTCGGGGACGACATTGCAAGGATAATAAAGGGAGAATAAGTTCAAATCTCCCTTTCCTACATTTCTTTTCTCGTCGTTCTTTTTTTCATTATCCTTCACTACATTTTTCCTTTCTTATCAGGTTAGAATCGCCGGAATTTTTCAGCTCACTTTTTGAAAACTAAGAGCCGTTTTTAATAGTGCCTGGTTCTCAAAATCCTGAGTAACAAGAATTTTTAATATCTTTCTGGGAAAACTTAGGGTTTCGGGCTAGCCCATCCATACCCGACCAGAAAAGTAAAATATTTTTTCTTAAATATTTTGTAGAATTTAAAAATACAAAGAATGTATATTCAATTAAAGAGATAATTAAATAAAGATATTCGCGGGATGGGGAAAGCCGAATAACAAGGGGTGTAAGCGCTTATGATTTCAATCAGACCTTTTAATGAGAGTGATAATCAAAAAATGCTTGAAATAGAAAGGCTGTGTCCTCAAGGTGATCAGAACTGTGCACTGGGCGTAGATAAGAAGGATATAATTGCCCGTTATAAAATGTATGATAACTGGAATGTGCTTGTGGCAGAGGAAGAGGGAGAAATCGCTGGCTGGATCGGTTTGACTGTGAAACCGACTCCTGAAAGGAACGGAAAATATGCCTATATTATCGAAGTGATGGTTCATCCGGCCTTTCGAAGGGCAGGAGTTGCCACAAAGCTTGTTAAGGAGGCGGAGGAAAAAGCCCTGGAAATGGGATCAAGTTACACCTATGGTTATATATATGAGTCAAATGGTGCCTCAAAGTCCCTGTTTGGGAAGCTTGGTTATTCCAGAATGCGGGATATCAAAATACCCGCAATAGCCACCTATAAAAAATCGGACATATCGCCAGAGTACTCGATAAAACCTTTAGATAAGAAGAATATTGTTGATGCTGTCAGCCTTATTAATGAGTATAATTCAGGTTTTACACATTTTATGCCTTTTACCGATCAAACTTTTGAAACCCGTTTAAAACTCATTCCTTTCTATGGGCTGGAGAACTTCTGGGCAGCCAGAGATAAAAATAATAAAATTGAGGCCTGTGCAGGGTTATGGAATAGTTCCAAACTGGCGGATTTATATTATGCTAGGGAACCAGCAGCAATGAAGCTGATGAGATCGATTTTAGGAATTCTTAGCTATGTTACAAAAGTACCGAAGATCCCAGCCGAAGGAGAGCATTTCAAGATGTTCTATATTGCTGATTATGCATTCGACAGAAGACAACCTGAGGCTATGCTGGCACTCCTTAAATATTTGAGCAATCTCTCAATTGATCGGAAACAGGATTACCTGAATACTGCAACAGATCCGGAAGATGCTCTTCTTTCAGTAATGAAAAAACTGAAACCCCAGATCGAAATCTGGAGTATATTTGCAAAATCGTTCGAAGGGGACTTGCCGATTTTCAGTCCGTTTTATACGGATATCCGAGATATGATTCCATAAGGTGTGACTTTCGAGATATAGCGACTGATACCACAGAGGCAATGTTCGCGAGCAAAGTTCACCGAAACAGGTATTAAAACTTAGATTATTTTCTATCATCACAAGTAACTTCAAGAAAAAAGTCTGAATTTAACTGAACAAAAGCCGACTCGATTTCCTCTCAAAATTTTTATTTTCCAGGCAGCATATCTCCGGGAAAACTCCTGCAGGGATGAGTTTCATACGTGAAAATTCCGGCTTTTACAGCAGGGTCATTATCCATCAGCTTTTTAGTTTCTTCTTCACCTGTGCTGAAAATTCCCACTCCTTTCACTTCAGTCCCATCGTTTACAGGGCACACGATTGACAACTTTCCTTCCTCTCGAAGGGAGAAATTCCTTCTCCCGTGCTCCCAGATTATTTCTCCAGTCCCGGGCTCGCTTAGGTTTCTTGCAGCCTTCAGGATAACGAGAGTGTAGGATTCAGTTATTATCATCATCTCTTTCATATACTCGTCGGTAATCGGTATGATTTATTCCTCCGGAAAAAGTTATTGAGGAATAGGAGTTATCAGAGGGAAGTTATTAAAATTCTTATTGTGACCTATTGTCGAGATTCTTGTTATAATTTCATATTATTCGCGAGCAAAGTTAACTAAAAAGAGACTAAATAAAGGCCAGGTTGCCATAAAACCTCCAGGTTAAAGGCCCAGAGAGGTTTTACGATTTATTGTATAAACAAAGGACTTTCAGGTGAACATCCGCCGGGCCTTTTACTCAAAAATCAGTTCGGTTTTTTACTCAAAAATATCAGTCAGTTATTTACTCAAATTTAATTCAATTTACTCAAACACTACTTACATCTTTTAAATTAATCGTGTCCTGGCATAAGCGATTAATTAAGTTCCTGTCATGGCTTACAACCAGTACTCCAATATTGAGCTCTTCGACAATATTTAGAACTATATTCCAGATCTGGGCTTGAGTGATAGCGTCTACCATTGTAGTTATTTCATCGGCAATCAAAAACCTGGTTTCAGGGCTTAAAGCCCGTGCAAGGGCGAATCTCTGGAGTTCTCCCCCGGAAAGCTCATTGGGCCATCGATTAAGCCAGTTCTTTTTAATTCCGAATGACTCTAAAATATCCTGTGAAACAACATGTCCTTCATTTAAAATATCTTTCATTCTCCATTTGGGATTTACAGCTTTTTCCGGATGTTGAAAGACAAGCTGGACCGGATTATAGCCTTTTGAGGGGATCTCTTTTCCATCTATGCTTACTTTTCCCTGGTATTTATTTTCATAGCCGGCCAATATCTTACATAAGGTTGATTTTCCGCTTCCGCTGTCTCCGATCAGGCCCAATACCTCTCCACTACCTAATGAGAGATTAACGTCCTTTAAGATCAAATTATTCTTTTTATATCCGAAAATCAGGTTCTCACCTTTAAGATGCATTATTGCACCTCACCACTCCTCCGTTGACCGTTTTAAATTGGGGAATACCCTGCGAACAGAGGGGTTTCTTTTTAGAGCATCTTTCATAAAAGATACATCCGTCAATAACTTCGTCCTGCATTGGCTGATGGCCTTTGATTGCCTGGAATCGGTTCTGGGGGAGAGCATTCCAGAGTGCACGGGTGTATGGGTGCCTTAAATTCTCACCGTTATTTTTAAAATCCTGAACATTAGCGATTTCTAAAACCGTACCTGCGTAGAATACTGCAATTTTATGAGAAATTTTTAATGCAGCCTCTATATCATGAGTTATAAGTACCACTGCACAACCCCTGTTTGCCATATCTTTGAAGTAGCTCAGCGTCTCATTCAAAGTTTTCTCATCTAACCCCGGGGTCGGTTCATCCGCAATTATAAGCTTTGAAGAGCTTATTACGGCAGTCGAAACCAGTACTCTTCGGGTCATCCCTCCCGATAGCTCGTGAGGAAGCATTTTTTCAACTTCCGGTTTTAAATCATACCTTTGAAAAATCTCTCTCTGGAGTTTCTTCATTAAGCCTTGATTTTCCTTTTCAACGCATCCTATTACCTGATTGGAAATTTTCATTAAAGGATCAAGATAGGTTGTAACTTGCGGAATCAGAGCTATTTCTTTACCTCTCATTTCTTCTTTTCTTGCCTGGGTGAGTTCTTCGCCATTGTACTCGATCCTGCCCTCGAGTTTAGCGTTTGAAGGTAAAATTCCTAAAATCGCATGAGCCAGAAGACTTTTACCGGACCCGCTTGACCCTACGACAGCCAGGATCTCGCCTTTATAAGCCTGTATACTCAAATTAGAGATTACTTTTAACTCAGTTTGTCTGAGTCCTGAAGCATATTGAATGAACGAAAGTGAAAGATCTTCCACATTTAATAGAGCTTCAGCTTTTTTCTTTTTTCCACCAGCGGTTTCAAGTCCAGTGATTGACTCCTTTTTAGTATTTATTCCAGCTTTATTTCCCATATTTCACACCCTCTAAACGTAAATCTAACACATTTTTGATCCAGCATTTTTTTGATCCAGCGTATTTTTTACCTAATACACTTTTGATCTAACACACTTTTAATCTAGCCATTTTTGATATAGTCGTTTTTGAAGCCGGCTTTTGCTGCAAAACATAGATACCGGACAAAGAATTCTTTACAATACCGGGTGAAATTTATTCATGAGCATTTTTCGGATTCGTCAACTTTCCTAAATGTGCACCAATCAAATCAAAGGCCAGGACTACAATTAGCAGGGACAATCCCGGGAAAAACGCAAGCCACCAGTATCCTGCTGAGAGATACCTCATAGATTCTGACAGAATTATACCGATTGCCGGTTCATGCGGTGAGAGCCCGAAACCCAGGAAGGTGACTGAAGCTTCATGTAAAATCGCGTGCGGAAACATTAAAATCGTGCCTAACAGTATCTGGGGAAC
>CAZSVY010000233.1:0-4709 GCA_964610495.1 uncultured Methanosarcinales archaeon | reverse complement strand
TTGAAAGCTTGCAATATTCCTGACTTTTATATATCTGGCTACATATTACTATGTGGGAGTTTTGAGTATGGTAGTTGTTGGGCTTTCAAGAAACAAAGATACTCTGGAATCCGTAAGAGCGGCAGTGGAGCTTGCAGGAGGACTTGGGATCAAAGAAGGGTCCACTGTACTGATCCGTCCGAACGCAAATACCGCAGACCTGCCCCCTGGCTCGACAAATCCCGAGATACTGAAGGGAGCTATACGGGAAGCAAGAAGATGCAGCCCGGAAAAAATTATTGTTGCCGAAAAGTCAATGACTACGCTGGATACTGAGATGGTGCTCAGGAAGCTTGGGCTCTGGCAGGCTGCTGAGGCCGAAGGAGCGGATGAAATCCTTACCTTTGACCATATGAAGCGCTCTTATATGAAGCCTGATGGCGCTTTCTCCTGGCCGGAAGGGTTTTATGTTCCCGAGTTTCTGGCTTCGGTAGACTACGTGATTGCGCTTCCTGTGATCAAGACTCACTGGACTGCAACGTTTACCATGGGTTTGAAATCCCAGATCAGCATAACCGCAGACCGTGACAGGAGGCAGCTTCCTCATGGTCAGCACAGGGACGTGCTTTTCGGGAATATGATTGCCGAATCAAACCTTGTTTACAGGCCCGATTTTTATATCTCGGACGCTACGAAATGCTTTGTGACCGGCGGCCCTGACCTTGGTACCCTGAGAGAGCCTGGTATTGTACTGGCAAGCCCGGATGTGATTGCAAACGATGCTGTGGGTCTTGCCCTGTTGAAAACCCTCGGCACGGTTCCGAAAATCCAGGAACATTCGGTATGGGCCCAGCCCCAGATCAAAAGGGCGGTAGAACTTGGGTTAGGGGCACATGGCAGGGAAGAAATAACCGTAAAAGGTTCAGGAATCGAGGAAATCGAAGAGATTCTTGCCAATCTTGCTTGACGGCACTCTGGAAGGCTCTTAAGGCAGGAAAATGCAAATTAACAGGTCTCAGGAAGCCTGAGTTCCTGCTCCTCAAATTTAAAAACTTTTTGTTTCTCAAAATAAAAGTTTTCAAAACAAAATTCTCAAAATAAAATGCTTAAAACAAACATTCTCAAAATAAAATACTCATAAAAGCCTCTCAAAATAAAGAATTCTTAAACAAAAAGCCTCAAAATAAAAGACTCTCCAATAGGAAATCCTCATATATATAAAGTTAACAGGTCCTCGCAGTTTTACAGCTATTTTACGGGAATTTAGGGCAATTTTATCTCATTCGGTTTTCGGATTTTTCCGCTTTTACTTCTCTTTTTTCAAGACTGTGCAAATATGCTCACATATCACCATAATTTATTTATTTTCGACTTTCCCATAGATTATGGGGGAATTTTCAATGAAATGTGAAGCTTGTGGAGTAGAGAGTGAAGATAAATACTGCATGGAATGCGGCAATGTTATGAATGAGGTCGTAAGAAGGGTAGGGGAAAAACGCTGGGCTGCAATTGATGATTGTTCGTTTATCTATCCGCTTGTTCAGCGCGTAGCTAGAGGAGAGGCTACAGTTAATGATATAATTCAGGCCCTTGAAGTAGAAGACTGATTCCTGCTTTCCTTCAGGATTTCGGTTTGCGACTCCAGGAAATGGCTGTAAGAGCCTTTTCTTCTGATATTTCCTTCCGGCAGGCATACGGTTAGCGAGGAGCCTGCCGGGTGCCTGTCGAATCTCTAGTTGGGAGTTTAATATGTCTAAGTTAAATCTTAGATCAAACCTCGAAGCACATTCCAAGGCTCGGTTTTTTGGGATTAAATTTTAGCGTATGTCAACCCGTGCCTTAAGGTTATATCTCTTTAGTTTTAATATTACATTGTTAAGCAGTTTTCCTGCTGTCAGGAGCTGGTGCCAAATATGAACAGAAAGGCCGGTTCAGCTGTTGTTGTATTCTTGCTTGCGGGAATGCTTTTGATTTCGGGATGTGTTCAAGACGAGAAAGCAGAGACACCTGTAACTAACGAATCTCCCGAAGCCGGCAAAGGGGATGGAAACATGAATATTCAGAGTATAAAGGTTTTTAGCAGTGCATTTGCAGCTAACGGTAGTATTCCAGGAAAGTACACATGTGACGGGGCGAATGTAAATCCGCCTCTGGAATTCGAGGGTATTCCTGAAGAAGCCGATAGTTTAGTGCTTATAGTAGACGACCCTGACGCTCCCATGAAAACTTTCACGCACTGGATTGTCTGGAACATAGAGCCTGTCGCTAAGATAGAAGAAGACACCATACCCGGGGTCGAGGGAATAAATGATTTTAAGAAAATAGGATATGGCGGGCCATGTCCTCCCTCAGGCACACACAGGTATTTCTTCCGGGTTTATGCTCTGGACAGACAGCTCGAACTTAAAGCAGGGGCAGGAAGAAAAGATCTTGAAAATGAAATGATAGGACATATTATTGCCGAAGGGGAATTGATGGGAAAATACAGCAAAAAATGATTTTTTCAAGGGGGGAAGAGAGTGGAAGAAAATCAAAAAGCTGAAATGAATCCGGATTTTTTCGAAAATCCCGGGGGCAGCCTGGAAAAAGCAACCTTTGCTGCAGGTTGTTTCTGGGGCATTGAAGAGGCTTTCAGGCAGGTCAAAGGTGTGGTTGCAACTGCAGTTGGCTACAGCGGCGGGCACTTTGAACGCCCTACCTACGAACAGGTCTGTACCCTTGACACCGGGCACGCCGAAGCAGTTCGGGTCATTTTCGACCCGAAAGTAGTGTCTTACGAGACTTTACTTGACGTCTTCTGGAAAATCCATGATCCGACGACAAAAAACAGGCAGGGCCCCGATGTCGGAAAACAATACCGCTCAGTCATATTTTACCATAACGAGGAGCAAAAAGCCGCTGCCCTGGCCTCAAAAGAAAAGCTTGAAAAATCAGGGGCTTTTAAAAACCCGATAGTGACCGAAATTGTGCCGGTTTCAGAGTTTTATATGGCTGAGGAGTATCACCAGCAGTATTTTGAAAAGAAAGGTTTTCTGCAGAATGTACTCAAAAGCCTGAAAAAATAAGTTATTAAAAAGATAAGTTATTAAAAATTGAAGAGACTGATATAGCGCTTAAACTGGCGCTGCCTGTTACTTTATAGCATATTTTTTACTTTTTTTCAACTTCTAAACTATATTAAGTAACTTTGATATATGACCTACTAAATATCGATACCTAACCTTTTAATTTTCGGGCCAATGTTATGCGTTTTAAAATTCTAGCCGTTGCAATGTTAATTTTGCTGGGAATTATGGTTTTTTCAGCCGGTTCTGGTTCCAATACTGATAGTATACCGGCTGAAAAAAATACAATTCATAAAATAGAGGTTAATAACAGCAGTTTTCCTGAAGTTTCAGAAGATTGGAATGGTTTTGAAACAGTCGTTGTAAACGACAGTAAATTCAGGAAAGCCACAGATAATGAAAGTGCAGCAAAAAGTGTGTCAGAAGCTGGTGAAAATTATATATTTGAAGAAATAAAACTTAATGACAGCTCCATTAAAGCTCCTGAATCATGTGATCACTTTGAAATCGTAGTAGTGAATCCTGCAAAATTCAAAGAATTAGCCTCGAACGGAACTGTAAACCTGAGCCTCATGGGAGAAGATTATGAACTTAAACTCCAAGAAAGAGAGACTCGAAAGCTAAATGTAATTTCTTATTCAGGATACATTGTAGGAAAGCCACAAAGCAGTGCTTTTTTCACAGCAAAAAATGATTCAATCGAGGGTTGCATTAATGTGGATTTTTACACACTATCATATGGAATCGCTTCCACGGATGAGAAATATGATGGAAAAATTGTCCATCTTCTGTGGAGGTACTCTAACGAAAGAGCGGAAGAAGAACTTAAGAAACGGTATTCGTTAGATCCATTGAGATTTTCCCTGAGTAATAATGATAAAGAAACCCATGAAGCTTGTATTGAACTTCTCAACTTTTATAATCAAACAATGTTTAAGCAAACCTATACACTGAATTCTGGAGATGGAATTTCCTCGCCAATAATAAATGCTGAACCGGGAATATATAGGTACGAGATTACTCTGGATAAATTTACATACGAACAGAAAGTAAGAGCAGACTACGCTGCTGAACTGGGTTCTTCAGAAAAACTATATGTTTACATTACTGATGATCCGGATAACCCTATTATGTTTGGAATGGAAATTTCCTGATTGAATTCCTATTTCTTTCTTCTGCTATAGCTAAGAGAGCTTTATGCCTGACGCAAGACTTCCTTTATTCAGGATTCCGGGATAATTATTTACTCTCCTTTGTCCTATTTTTTCTTATGATTTTTGACCCTATCACTGTCTGTAACCTGGAGCTTCAGAACCGCTTTGTAAGGTCCGCTACTCACGAATTTCTGGCCGAAGAGGACGGGACGCCCACCTCAAGGCTCGGAGACCTTTATGAAGAGCTTGCAAAAAACGAAGTCGGACTTATCATAACCGGCTATTCCTATGTTCTTCCGGGCGGGCAGAGTGATGTCTACCAGCAGGGCATCTATGATGACCGTTTTATTGAACCTTACCGTAGGATAACCGAAAGGGTGCACAGGTACAGAAGCAAAATAGTGCTCCAGATCGTGCATGGAGGGAGGCAGGCAAGCCTTTCGGACGAATATCCCGTTCCCATGGCTCCGTCGGAAGTAAAAGACGGGCACTCGGCAGTTGTACCGAGGGA
>CAZSVY010000232.1:0-4966 GCA_964610495.1 uncultured Methanosarcinales archaeon | reverse complement strand
TTTGGAAGCTTCCTGAGCCGTATTTTTGACGAGTGGGTGAGAAATGATGTGGGCAGGGTCTTCGTGCAGACTTTTGAGGCTTCTGCACGCAGGTGGCTGGACATGCCTTCAGGCATGTGCGTTTTTGAAGAGACATGTGGTATGGGGCTTGCTCTGGAGCACAATGGCGATCTCTACTCGTGCGACCATTTTGTGGAGCCGGACTACCTGCTTGGCAATATTATGGAAAAAGAGATTTCTGAGCTTGCTGCTTCGGAAAAGCAGTACAGGTTCGGGCAGGACAAATGTGACACTCTCCCGCAGGTATGCCGCGAATGCGATGTCCTCTTTGCCTGCAGGGGGGAATGCCCTAAAAACCGCTTTCTTGCCACTTCTACCGGAGAAACCGGCCTGAACTACCTGTGCGAAGGCTGGAAAGCTTTCTTCCATCATATCGACTTTCCGATGCAGATCATGGCAGGCCTGATGCGCAGAGATTATCCGGCTTCTGAAGTTATGAGAGTTCTGGCTCTGGAAGATGCTTTTACCCGGGCAGGACGGAACGATCCCTGTCCCTGCGGCAGCGGGCTCAAGTTCAAACGCTGTCACGGCCTCAAGAAAAAGGGGCCCAAAATCCGAAATGTCAATTAATCTATATAATGGGGGTAAAAAAAATGACAGAAAAGAAACCAAACATACTGGTCATCTGGGGAGATGACATTGGCATTAGTAACCTCAGTTGCTACAGTGACGGTCTGATGGGATACAGAACGCCAAACATTGACCGAATAGCTAACGAAGGTATAAGGTTTACGGACTCATATGGGGAGCAGAGCTGCACCGCAGGCAGGGCATCTTTTATCACGGGGCAGAGTGCCTTCCGCACAGGTTTGAGTAAAGTAGGCATGCCCGGAGCAAAACTTGGAATCCGATCCGAAGATCCGACTATAGCCGAACTATTAAAGCCACTGGGTTATGCCACAGGCCAGTTTGGAAAAAATCATTTTGGAGACCGGGATGAACACTTGCCTACCAACCACGGCTTCGATGAGTTTTTTGGCAACCTTTACCACCTTAATGCGGAGGAAGAACCGGAAAATCCGGACTATCCACCTGAAAAAGACTTTCCAAATTTCCGGAAGAATTATGGTCCAAGGGGCGTAATCCGGAGCTATTCTGACGGCCGCATTGAAGATACAGGCCCGCTAACCCGAAAACGCATGGAAACCGTAGATCTGGAATTTCTTGAAGCAGCAGCCGATTTTATTAAGCGCCAGCATGAGGCTGGGAAACCGTTCTTTGTCTGGTTCAATACTACCTGGATGCACTTCAGGGTCCATATCCCGGAGAAAATAAAGGGGCAGTCCGGGCGCTGGCAGTCGGAATACCATGATGCAATGATCGAGCACGATCGGCAGGTTGGTATGCTGTTGAATCTGCTGGATGAACTTGGAATTGCAGATGACACTGTAGTTGTCTACAGCACGGACAATGGGCCCCATATGAATACCTGGCCCGATGCTGCCATGACCCCGTTCCGCAACGAGAAAAACTCCTGCTGGGAAGGAGCTTTCCGCGTTCCCGAAGTAATGCGCTGGCCTGGTAAGATCCAGGCAGGTACAATTTCTAATGAGATCGTGAGTCATCTTGACTGGCTGCCCACTTTCCTTGCAGCAGCTGGAGAGCCGGATATTAAGGAAAAACTCAAAGAAGGCTACAAAACAGGAGACAAAATTTTCAGGGTGCATCTTGACGGCTATAACCTGTTTCCTTATCTTACAGGAAAAGAAAAGAAATCCCCACGTACCGAGTTCTTTTACTTTTCCGACGACGGAGATCTGGTAGCTCTCAGATACGATAACTGGAAAATGGTCTTTATGGAGCAGCGCGTAATTGGTACCTTACGGGTCTGGGCTGAACCTTTTGTCCCGCTGCGCGTACCAAAAATCTTTAATCTGCGCACTGACCCCTATGAAAGGGCAGATCAGACCTCAAACACCTATTATGACTGGCTGCTGAATCATGCCTTCCTGCTGGTGCCTGCCCAAGCTATTGTGGGTGATTTTTTGGCAACGTTTAAAGAATTCCCTCCGCGCCAGAAAGCGGCCAGCTTTACCGTCGATCAGGTTATGGAAAAGCTCTTGCAGGGAATCGGGAGCACCTGAAGGTTGAAGTCCTCTATCGAACATTCTACTCCTTCAAGGCAATGTTCAGTAATATGAGTAGACTGTTCTGTGGAACTAAAAACAGATTTTCAGGATGAAATTAAAACCGGATAGTGCCTATCCGTGATTCCCGGGAGGCTCTCATAATCTGAGCCTTGCTCCGGTTTCTGCACAGATGGCGGGCTATCAGTTGAGGAGGCGCTGCTTCTCAAGTACTCAACCGATGGCCCGATAATAGGATGCGGATTCTGTGAGTTGGTGCAATTGGTTGCTCGCTGGATGTCGTTTTCTTTAAGGGGAACCGGGTGTGAAGATTAAATCTGGTGCAATTAATTGCTCGCGGGTGTCGCTCTTCCGCCAGCTTCCCAAATGAACCGACTTCCGATTCAACGTCGATTCGAAACGGGAGTGAACCGCTCATGCAGGATGGCGGTGGGCGATCGCGTCGCAGGTGTTCCATAAGGGGAATGTCAAATCAACAGGGTAAGCCTCATCCTTTGCCAGCGGGTGCACATTCCAGCACGTTACCTCCACCGCCGCGAAGACGGTGGATTTTATGATTTCATCTGAAACAAAGTAAGAGGAATTGATAATGTCCGAAACTCTCTCATTATGGAACGAAACACCAGCTAAGAAAGCAATCATCAATTACGTAAACATAATCACAAATCCTGAGAGCGCTGATTTTGTGCCAGAAACCGAGCGAATTGCCATCCTGGACAACGATGGAACAATGTGGGTGGAGAAGCCTGTCTATGTTCAGGTTTTTTTTGTCATAGACCGGCTGAAACGGCTGGCTGAGGCAGACCCTGCGCTTCTGGACCAGCCACACTTTAAGGCAGCGGCAACGGGCGACTTGACCTACTTTTTCAAGATTGATCCCCATGCTGGCGGCGATATTAAAGTGCTGATGCAGATCGTCTTTGATTCTCACGCCGGCATGTCTCAGGACGATTTCATGTTTATGGCTAAAGAGTTCCTGGAGACCGCCAAACATCCCCGTTTTGGCATGCTGTACAAAGATCTGACATACAAGCCGATGGTTGAGCTTGTGCGCTATATTGGCGATAACGGCTTTAAGGTCTTCCTGGCTTCTGGCGGCGGCATGAGTTTTATGCGTACAGTCTCGGAGGAGATCTACAACATCCCAAGAGAGCGGGTTATCGGCAGCAACATTGCATTTGAGACCCGGATGACTGATGAGGGTCCGGTAATTTTCCGCAGGAAAGGTCTGGTCGATCCCATCGACGACGGAGCAGGCAAGCCGGTTAATATCGAGCTGCATGTCGGGCGCAAGCCCATCCTGGCTGTCGGCAATTCGGATGGAGATCTGCATATGCTGTGGCTGGCACAGAAAAGTGGTTACCGCTCTCTATCGCTGCTTCTCCGCCATGATGACGCAAAACGCGAGTACGCCTACGATGAGGGAAGCGAGAAGACGCTACAGATGGCAAAGGAACGTGGCTGGATCGTGGTCAGCATGAAGGATGATTGGAAGACTATGTTCTGAGATATTTCAGTTCAATGCTAGAGAAGGTACAAAGCATGGAAACCACAAGCAATAAGATGAAAGTGACGACAATGTCCCAATCTGGGCTGAACTTTTTGTCCCGCTGCGCGTACCGAAAATCTTCAATCTGCGTACCGATCCCTATGAAAGAGCAGATCAGACCTCAAACACCTATTATGACTGGCTGCTGGATCATGCCTTCCTGCTCGTGCCTGCCCAGGCTATCGTGGACACCCTAGCTGCTCTCGCCATCATTATGATTATAAGTGTGTTTCAGAAAATCTTGTTTTCTCTTACTCGCAGGAAAGGGGCTCAGTTTATCTCCCGCAATCTTATTTTTCCCTGCTCTACTGAAACCACTTACTGGGAAGGACAGGTGTGCTACTGTCGGTATCACTTACGATATTTTGAAACCCATACCTGAAAGGTTTGATGAAACGAAATGGGTGGCCAGGTTGATGGGTCCGGCGGAAGATCTTGAACATAGTTAAAAAAGGGAAAAGCCGAGAGCCCGGATGGACAAGAAAAATTCGGAACTCTTAAAAAAATTTTTATACTATTAACCGGATGCTAATTAATGGGTATAAAGGTATCCGGGAGCGTAAATGAATACGGATAAAATCAATAAAGATAGTTACTCAGTGCCCGCCAGGATATTACTCTACGGCACGGCAGCAGTCATCCTGACAATCGGGATGAGGGAGATTTCAGGTATACTTGTGCCTGTCTTCTTCTCAATTTTTGCCTTTCTGATCTTTGCCCCTCTGGTCAACTGGTTCCAGAGAAAGGGCGTGCCCGGTCCAGTCAGTGTAGGTCTGGTAATTTTCTTCTTTATTATTATTGCCACGGGTACAGTTCTTCTTGTTGCCGGATCCCTGTTCCAGCTCAGCGGCCAGATTCCTGGTTATCAGACTCAATTTTCGGACTTAATACAAAATATTGAGCGATATTTACCTGCATCAGATGAATTTTCCTTTGAAGGAATTCTGCGCGATATAGGGGCATTCGTACTTGGTCTGACTGCAGGAATTCTTACAGGAGCTTTGAGTGCAGGAACAACAACAGCACTCATTATTACCACTACAACTTTTTTGCTTCTGGACGCAGCAGGCGCTCTTAGAAAGATTCAAAGGGAAGCTGAAACTCAACCAGTGCTATTTTTACGAGTTATCGAACTTGGTAAGAGCCTGGTGAGTTTTATTCTTATCAGGACTGAAATCAATCTGATTGCAGGCATTGGAACGGCCATAATTCTCCTTATCGGAAGAATCGATTTTGCAATTCTCTGGGGTGTTCTGACCTTCGTGCTGGG
>CAZSVY010000231.1:0-6068 GCA_964610495.1 uncultured Methanosarcinales archaeon | reverse complement strand
CATTCCAGATCGATAAAGATACCTTATTTCTGATGGTTTCTACAGAGCCGTTTAAAGAAAAGTTCAAAAAAAGATTTTTTTGAAAAAACATGTTTTAAAAATATTCTTTTAAAAGTTAAAAAATGGCTTAAGGAAGTGTTTAAATAGTTTTTGCAAAAGAAAACATTCAGTTTTTTTTCTTTCTTTGACCCTGAACCTAAAACATAACCCTAAACTTTAAAGCACGCCTTTCAAACCTTAAAACTTATCCCCTAACATTAAAACTTAAAACTTTTTTTAACCTTAACTTAACCCCCGGAAACTGAGTTTTCCCAAGCCTTAACCCTCTCCAAAATATGGCTGTTAAGGTTGAAAGGCCTATCACTTTTGGCGTTTTGTTTCATATAATGCAAAGTTCCCTTCGAAAACCCTAACTTTTCCCAGTCCGAGTAAGAAATACTGAGAATCTTCGGCTTAATCTCGTGGGAATCAACCCTCTGAACTCCGTAATTCGGATTAATAAAATCTAAATTTTTGGTCTTTCCTACGAGGTAACGGGCTAACTCTCTAGCTTTCAATAGCAGAATAGACCGCCAAGTTGTTTGTTGATCTTCATAACCCACATTTTTATTTAACATATTAGAAAATTCATTAACTATTTTCTTAGCTCCAAGCCCCTTTAACCTTAGATTATAATTCTCAGTTATAAGGAAATCCTTCTTATCCATTGTATTATTTTCAATCAGGTTGATAATAGCCAGATCAACAAGGAACCTAAAAGGTTCCTGCAAATCACAGGCTAAACTATTTTTGCTTGGGTTCATTTCATGTAAAAACCCTACATGAAGATCTAACCCTACAATATTTATGACCCTCAAGCACTCAGCCTCAAGCAAGGCATATCCATAATTCAGCATTGTATTTACCATATCCCCTGAACCCATAGGCCGCCTGTACTGATCTATCCTTGAACAGAACTCATATTTTTCTGGAATGGCTTTTGAGAACTCATTCCAGTACTTCCAGACCATCCACCAAACTCGTTTTCTCTCTAAAACTCCATATCACCCTCAAATTTATTTTCTGAATGCTCAATGTGTAACAAAATGTTTCTACTCCAGGGGCTTAAAGTATTAAATAACATTTTTTAACTTCAAAACAATAAAAGGAAATTTTATAACTAGGTAAATTAAATAAAGTAAAACTGCTCGTCTGTAAGCTAAACAAAACGACTATGGACTCATCTTCATTTCAATCAGGATTTTTACAGACTCGATTATGTAAAAGATTCTACCGATATGAAATCTCAGATTGCTCGAATTGAGCACTTAAGGAGGGATGAAAATTGTCAAAAAATCATAGTTGTGCAATAAATAAATCCAGAAATAAAACCAGTATGCACTTAGCCCTTCAGCTCTGCCTGGTAATACTTATCAGCCTGACCTCGATTGGATTTGCAGGAGCTTCACAGCCTGAAAAGTGCGGTACAACAGAAATCCAGATCCTGGCAGTCAATGATTTCCACGGCCAGCTTGAGCCGCCCACAAGCAAGATAATTACAGGTTATAATGAGACAGGGGCTCCTGTAAAGGTTGAAGCCGGGGGTTCGGAGTATCTGGCCACCCACATAAAAAGATTGGGCTCTGAGAATTCCAATACATTCGTGGTCTCGGCCGGAGACTCTATAGGTGCCAGCCCGTATGTCTCGGCCCTGCTCCACGATGAGCCAGCAGTAAAGGCCCTCAACATAATGGGATTTGACTTTTCGGCCGTGGGCAACCACGAGCTGGATGATGGGCTGGACGAGCTCATGCGCATTCAGAATGGCGGTTGCCACCCGACCGATGGCTGCCTGAATAACTCCTCCTTTGAAGGAGCACAGTTCCGGTTTCTGGCTGCGAATATTGTTAACGAGAGCACTAACGCCACGGTATTCCCTGCCTATAACGTTACCTGCGTCCAGGGAGTGCCCATAGGGTTTATTGGAGTGACCCTGAAAGATACTCCTTCGATAGTGACTCCTTCCGGAGTGAAGGGGCTCAAGTTCCTGGATGAAGCTGAGACCATTAACAAATACGCTGGAAAGCTGAAGAAGACGGGTGTTAGAACTATAGTTGTGATTATCCACGATGGAGGCTCCCAGAAGGGACTGTATAATGAGAGCCTGAATATGAGTGGCCCGATTGTAGACCTGGTCAAAGCCACAGACTGTGAAGTAGATGTCTTTATCACCGGCCACACCCATCAGGCCTACAACGCAGTTATTGACGGCCGCATTGTGACAGAAGCTGGCTCAGCAGGTAGTGTACTCACAGATATCGATCTGGTGATAAACAACAGGACTCATGATGTGATCGAGGGAAGGTCCAGGAACATCATAGTCTCCAGAGATGTTCCTGAGGATTCCGAGGTATCTGAACTGGTTCAGGAATACAAATCTCTGGTTGCTCCCCTTGCCAACCAGGTAATCGGCAACATTACGGGCAATATTACAACGGCAGCTAATGACTCAGGCGAATCCGCTCTGGGCGACGTTGTAGCCAATGCTCAGCTCTATGCTACCTCTAACCCGGATTATGGCGGTGCTGTGGTAGCTTTCACGAACCCGGGAGGTATTCGCGCCAACCTGACATATGATCAACTGAGCGGCGGGGAACTGCCCGGACAGGTTACCTATGGCGAGGCCTTCAGCGTTCAGCCTTTTGGAAACAGCCTGGTCACAATGACCTTAAACGGCACTCAGATCGACGCTTTGCTGGAGCAGCAATTCGACAACCCATCTCCGGGAAATAAGCGCATATTGCAGGTCTCAAACGGCTTTAGCTATGTCTGGAACGAAAGCGCCCCCACGGGCGAGAAGGTCGAGATCTTCAGCATAAAAATCAACGGCACTTCTATCGATCCTGGCAGCCCTTACCGCGTAACAGTGAACAGCTACCTGGCTGACGGAGGAGATAATTTCTCTGTCCTGAAGGCAGGGGTCGATAGGACGGGAGGATCTGTAGACATAGATGCCTTCGTCAATTACCTCGAGGCTTTCTCTTCGATAGCTCCCGGATCCGGGGACCGTATTGCTCGGGTAGACTAAGAGCATAGGAAGCTATCTATTCTTTCGGGAGGGAGGACTGCCGGGATATTTTTTAGCCGGTGACTTCCTCCCCACTTTGAAAAAGCTGCCTGAATGGTTACAATTTTTCTTATGATTTGAAGGTCAGGCTTTCGCCAGAATCTTACAGCGACTTTAAACTTTCAGGTGGGTCAGGTGGGTTATAACTTGTTTTCGTAATCTGTAATTAACGTTGATATTTAAGATACTTTAATAAATCGTTAATAACTTCTTTATCATACGCCTTATCAAAGAGCTTTTGATCCTGCTGAAACTGATATTTCCTGAAAATACATTGTAGGCTTTTTGACCTCCCGTTCCGCAGAAGACTACTCATTATTAATATAGATGCTTTGATAATTTAATTACAGGCATTCCGGGCGCTAAAATGATATACGACCCGGTAAATAGGATGAAAGAAGATTTCAAATTAAGGGGAATATGTATGAGTTCTAAGGATAATCTTAAAGCTGCATTTACTGGCGAATCAATGGCAAACAGGACATACCTGGCCTTTGCGAAAAAAGCCGATGAAGAAGGGTATCATCAGATAGCCAAACTCTTTAGAGCTGCGGCTGCTGCGGAAACGGTCCATGCTTTCAATCATTTTCAGCGTATGGGCGGAATTGGAACTACAATGGATAACCTGAAAGATGCTATTAGCGGCGAAACATATGAATTTACGAAAATGTACCCCGAATTTGTAGAGGAAGCAAAGAAAGAAGGAGATAAAAGAGCCCTCTGGAGTTTTGAGGTGGCAAATAAAGTAGAAAGAATCCATGCCGCGCTGTACGAAAAAGCCCTGAATGAAATCGGCCAGAATGAAGAGGTTGATTACCATGTCTGCAGCGTCTGCGGATATACTATGGAAGGCGAACCTCACGAGAAATGCCCGATTTGTGGGGCAGCTCCATCCAAATTCGATAAAATTGACTGAAAACCGATTAAAAAAATAATATTTCTGACGGTCAGCGGAACATATCGAGAGCTAACAAATTCAAAAAAGCTCTCATTTACTTTTTTGCAATCTCATATCTCATATAATAGAATGTATCTAAAGAGCCGAAAATCTTTTTCAAGATACGTCGCTTATATAGAGTAAATTTATGAAGATTAAAACAAATACAACTTTTATGAACCTGCCTTTTACACCTGAACAATTTTTTGGAATTTTTGAGCAGTACAATGAGGCGGTATGGCCAGCTCAGGTGGCTATCTACATTGCCGCTGGTACCGCCTTTTACCTGATGCTCAAGCCCGGGAAGTATTCTAATAAAGTTGTTTCCGGTATTCTTGCCTTATTCTGGTTATGGATGGGCATTGTCTACCACTGGTCATTCTTTGCATCCATTAACCCGGCTGCCCGCGTTTTTGGCGCCCTTTTCGTGCTCCAGGGATTGATCTTCGTTTTTGAAGGACTTGCCAGAAATACCCTGGCCTTTTCATTTAGCAAAAACTGGCGTTCGGCTGCCGGTATAATCCTGATGCTTTTTGGTCCTATCGTATACCCTATTCTGGGGCATTTCCTGGGCCATACTTACCCCAGCTCTCCGACTTTTGGTCTCCCGTGCCCGACAACCATCTTTACTATCGGGGCCCTCTTGCTTGTCAACAGACCCCCCAGGTATGTAGCGGTAATTCCTCTGCTATGGTCAGCTATCGGTTTTTCGGCCGCAATATCCTTAGGTGTAGCAGAAGACGTATCTTTGCTTATAGCCGGTTTGATTGGAATGGTTGCCATTATGTTTAAACGTGCGAAGGTGAATAAGAAAACTGAAGCTGGAGTTTCGGGCTCGGTTTGAAGAAACTCTATTTTGTAGATTCACTCAAGTGAATCTCTTTACAAAAGTCAGAAAAATTTTTACATTAAAGAATCCCCAAATTTCTTTCAGGCAGAGATGAAATCTTATATATTTTAAACAGTCCTGGCGAGAACAATATAAAATTTGTCTATAATGCTTGAGAAAATATTTCTATAAAGCCGAGAAATATATAACTCGGATAATCATTTCACTCCTTTTTCTTCTGGTTTCAAACGGGGGAAGCTTAATGAAAGCAGAGCAGGGGAGTTTAAAACAGGATGAGAGAATTAACCGATCGGGTGCAGATACTGGACAATATGGAAAAATTATCGGTCAATCTTTTCCGGATGCCAAACCAGAATCTCTTGCATAAGAGGTTGTAGCCCGTCGGAAAGTGTCCGCTGAAAGAGCAGGTATCCAGGCCTTGAAACCGAAAAAGAGCTTATGGAGGCTGTAGAGGCTTTAATATGACAATTAATTCTAAGTAATTGGTGGGGAAAATGAAAAGATCAAAGATAATATTTGGGTTTTTTTCTGTGATTGTACTTATTTTCGTGGCTTATGCCGCCCTGAGAACCGTTTCTATTAATGACTGCGGGGAAAATGGGACAGGACTTGCCTGTATTGAGCTTCCGCCTGGTTTTTCAATTGATTACTATGCTGAGAATGTTGAGGGTGCAAGATCAATGGCCCTAAGCCCTAATGGCACGCTTTTTGTAGGAAGCCGGGATGCGGGAAAAGTTTACGCGGTCCTTGACCGGAACAATGACAGTAAAGCCGATGATGTGTTTGTGCTTGCCGAGGGCCTGGATTTGCCAAATGGGGTGGCGTTCAGGAATGGCTCTCTATATGTTGCTGAGGTTTCCAGGGTGATCCGCTATGATGACATTGAAGCAAGGCTTAAAGACCCGCCGGAACCTGTTGTGGTTAACGATAATTTCCCAATCCTATCCGACCGCTCGCACGCCTGGAAATACATCAAGTTCGGGCCTGACGGGAAGCTATATGTGCCTGTAGGAATGCCGTGCAATATCTGTAACAAAGAAGGGGAAGACGAGCGCTATGGAACAATCGTGAGGATGGAACCCGATGGAAGCCAGTTTGAAATTTTCGCAAAAGGGATAAGGAATACCGTTGGTTTTGACTGGGATCCCGAAACCGGAGAATTATGGTTTACTGAC
>CAZSVY010000230.1:0-4950 GCA_964610495.1 uncultured Methanosarcinales archaeon | reverse complement strand
TAAACTTGAAAGTACGGTAAATTGTATGAAGAGGTGAAATCTTAATGAGTCGCCGGTTTCCTCCAAAAAAGAAAGGTCAGAAACCAAAATTCGATCATGAAAAAATCGAAGAACTCCTCAAAGCAGGTGAGAAACCCGTTAAAATTATGCTTCTGTTGGGTTGTTCCTATGGGGTTTTACGGTATGTTCGAAAGAAAATGGGAAGAAAGAAAGTATAATTTAGAAAAGATGTTCATTTGTATTCGGTTAAAGTACGATCTGTAAGAAATGTGTTGCTTTTAATGCATTTTCCTGTTAACCTGTTATTATTAAGTTTATTGTAGTCGTTGAGGGTGGAAAATATGACTAAAAGACTATTTGCAATCACTTTTAGCTTCTTGTTCATAACAGGTCATATGTTCAAGCGATGGAAACATATGCAAAAATCTCTTGTCTGGAGAGGATTTCTAAGCGAATCTATGTGGGTAGAGGACTATAGAAATCTATCGCTTTTCAAGAAATTGGTTTTTTGGGTGAATTATCCTTTCTCTTATGCTAAATTTTTATGGATTGTTGTATGGGATCGTATTGACAGATTATCCTTTAGAGATTCAAGAGCAATATACACTAAAACAAGGATGGAATAACAAAAATCCTGTAAAATACAATAATATGAAAAGTTATTAGTTAGCTGAAAAAATTACTATTTTCTGATTTTATTTATTCATCAGAAAAGAATGAGACTTTTTATTAAACATTCTTTATACAAACGGATGTTTTTTGTTATTTTTGTTAAGGCAATTTTCTAAAAAGAGGTTGTGCGTTATTTCGCACTAGCGTACAAAAATTCGAGATCCCTGTTACCCATCTCTTAGTGCGAGGAATAAGATTCGAACCTCTGAATTTCCTAATCAAATTTAAAATCCAATTCCTTCAGTCAAGTTGCAGTATTGAGACAACCCATCTGGATAGAGTCTCTTACAACTCACATAGAGCCTCTACAATGTATTGAAATTAGCTTCCTTATCCTCTTAAAAGGAAAGGCAAAACTATCTGGGTAGTGTATCTTATAACTCACAAAGCCTCTACACTTAGTTAAAAATAGTTTCCTTATCCTCTTTAAGCAGTCAGATATCCTTTGAGCTAGCTCTTATCTGGCATATGGAAAAGAACTGCCCATAGCTAAAAAATTCAACTAAATAATAAACGGTCAAGAAAAGTTTCCTCTATTTTCCTTATATTGCCTCCTTTCCCTTATCCCGAAAACAACTTTCCCTCAAATTCCCCCACTAGAAATAACCATAGATATATATCAGGGTTATTCAAAATAGCCATTTGTGACCTCTGGAGAAACTGTGCGGGCGGAAATCCTCGTATCCGGAAGGGTGCAGGGCGTGGGCTTTCGAAGATTTGCAAGAAATGTTGCTGAGCGTCTGGGTGTGGCCTCCAACCCGATAAATTTAAGGGACGGCAGGGTTTTTGTCATTGCCGAAGGCAAACCCGAAGCTGTGAAGCTCTTTATAAGTGAACTCAGGAAAGGGCCCACGTTTGCTCATGTGGAAGATGTCGATGTCACCTTCAGGGAAGCCTTTGGGAATGTATACGACTTATGATCTTTTCATTAGATCCATTAGATCAATTAGGTTTATGATCCGCTAGATTTATTCGATTCTTATTTTTCCTCTTCTCCGGTCTCTTGAGCTTTTTTCAGGATCTTTGCAATAATCACAATTCCCGCAAGATTGACCAGTCCTATCACAAGATACCCTATCAGATGCTTTAGACTCGAATCCGAAGTTCCCGAATTCCCTTTTACGAAACCCGCCGCAGAGGTGGTGTTTTTTCCGGAGTCGGTGTCAGATTCTATATTTTCTTCGATTTTTTGCCCCTTTTCGGTGAATTCAAGCACCGAGTCGGTCTCAAGAAGAACCTCTTTTTCCTGCGCTTCAAGGCTGTTTCCGGAGTCAAGGGCAGCGCTGACCGTGAAGGTACTTCCCGGCTCAAGCCCCAGGAAGAGGAACTGGTCATCGTTTTTCAGGGAGGCTATAACGTTTCCATCCTTCCTGAGCTCTGCAGACCCCTTCTCAGGGAGTTCCACCTTCAGGTTTACGTGGTCTGTGAGGAGGATCTGATTTCCTTCTGCAAACCTCGGCCTGTCAGGGATGTCAAGAATTCCAAGCAGCGTCGGAGCAAAGTCTTCCTGGCCGTATTCTCCCGTGCGAATTCCGCTCCCAACATCGTTAGCATGTACTATCAGGGGAACGAGCTGTGCTTCGTCGGTGACTGAGAATTTTTCGGACTGGTGGCCTCCTTTGGAATTCGCTTTGGAAAAACCCATTCCGTGATCGGCTGTCAGGACAAAGGCAATGTCATTCTTTTTGCAGAGTTCATAGAGCCGGGGAAATTCGGAATCAAGGCATTCGATACAATCTATATACCCATAGTTATCCCTGTAGTGCCCGCTCATATCTACAGCTCCTGCATTCACTGTGAGCAGGTACTTTTGCCCTGGTTTGTTTCTGGACATATATTCCACGATATCGCAGGCGGTATCGATTCCCCACCTGTTATATCCGCTGTATTTTTCCCGGGTCTCTTTTGATGTGACGTAGCCGGGCGCTTTGTCAGCCGCCTCTTCCAGAACCTGCAAAAACCCTTCAGGTACCTTAGGAGTGCCAGGTGATGGTTCGGGTTGCTCAAGCACGATTGCCATGTTCTTTATTGAGTTATTTTTATCCCTGAGAATAACATCCTGCTCGGCGCAGACCGACCAGGAATCCCCTTTTTCCATAACTGCAATACAGAGATAACCTTCCCTGTGCAGAATATCGAAAACGGTTGCGTCTTTAAAGCTTACAAGCTCACTGTCCGCACCCGGATTTCCCGTGATAAGGACTGAATGCCCTCCTTCGGTAAAGGTCTGAGGGGCACGGAATTCCAGAAGCCTGGCACTCTCTTTACTTATTTCCGGTAGATTTTCAAGCTCGGCTTTTTCAAGGGAGGTGCCGTCCAGTGCATGCGGCGTAAGCTCAGGATAGATAAAAGGCGCGCTCAGGCCGTCCACAATCAGCACGACTGCGCCCTGGGGTGTGTTAACAGGATTTACCTCAACTTCGGTCAGTGCAGAGGCAGGTGCTGGAAAAGTGAAAAAGACAAAAAGCATTGCAAGAAAAAACAGAATTGGGAAAGCCCTGGATTCTCGGATTGCCGGGATCATTGTAAATTATTTTAGCTTTAACCTATAAAGAATTATCTTCTGAGGTACTCTGAGGATACGTATTCTGAAGATATGTTTTCTCAGGATATTCTGTTTTTCTTCTCACGATATATATTTTATTTTTAATATTTTCTTCTTACCTGTTTGATTTATGAAGTTTACTAAATGCTAAAGTTTACTTAACGCATCTACGCTGAAGTTTTCTATGTCTTGCTGTTTCAGTTCTATTTTTGCTATTTCAGTTCTATTTTTGCTATTTCAGTTACCTTTTTAAATATCTATTCTATCAGAAAGAGTAAATTTTTATTATATTTGCCGTAAATATCTATAGCATTCTGGCAAAATCTATTTCAGGATCAAAAAACAGGGAATGTTTTTATGAAAATGAACCCACGCTGTACCTACTGCCTGCTTTCAAGAGTGCACTTCCAGTCTAAGCTTTCTACGGATGATGAAGATCTTATAAGCAAGACCATCAAGGAATGCCTTGAAGTTATGAATAAACATTACAACCCTGAGGCCGTATCCGCTTCCGTAGCCACCAAAATACACAGGAAATGTTATGAGGTTCTGGAAGACCATGACCCTTATGCGGTAACAAAGAAACTTATTAACCAGGCTGCGCTGAAAGTCCTGCCTGCGGCAAAAGAGAAAATTTATGAAAATTCTCCTGACAACGGGGAATTTTTCAGGCGGGCAGTGCTGGCATCCGTGGTTGCGAATTACTTTGATTTCGGAATTATGGGCTTTGATGCCAGTGAAGACAAGTTTGAGGCTGCTTTTCTGAAATATTTCGAACGCGGGCTTGATGTGGACGATACTCCTAAAATGCTCGGGCTCCTGCAGGATGTTGTTTACATTGCCGACAATTGCGGAGAAATTCTCTTCGATATGCTTGTTTTTGATGTTATCAAAAAACTTGGTGGAAAGATCACACTCGTAGTTCGGGGCGGGCCGATTCTCACAGACGTTACCCTGGAAGAGGTAAAAGAGTTCGAAATTGATAAAAAGGTTGACCGAATCCTGACTACTGGCTCAAATGCTGTCGGTGTCCTGATCGAGGAGGCCCCGGCCGAACTGCTCCAGGCCATGAAGGATGCAACCCTTATCATCAGCAAGGGTATGGCCAATTACGAAACTCTTTCCGAGCATAACTTCGGGCCTATTGCTTATATGCTTCTTACGAAATGTGAGTGCGTAGCTGAAGACCTGGGGCTTGAACCGGGCCTATCCGTTGCAAAACTGATGAACTATCCATGAAACTTTTACCGGAGCGATTTACAGGAGAGATTTTCGGAAGCTTCTTATTGATCAGGCTCACTAATAGCTAATGCTAGGATAGCGCAAAAATAATTTAACGCATGTAGTAAAACGCTATACCCGCGCATAAAATATACTTTATACTCAATAGGATCAACAAAATTGAATAAATCGGAATGAATTTTAAGGAGAAATAAAAGATGTGTGAAATCAATGTCTTCTTACTTCGTGGAGATGAGCGTGAGAGAATTATGGATTCCGTAGCAAAGATCCTGGTTGAAGGCGATTCAATCCAGCTTACCGGAATTCTCGGCGATCAAATGACTGTCAGGGGCTCAGTCAAGGAAGTTAATTTCTCACGCGGAGAAGCTCTTATTCTTGCAAAATGAACTTTTTATTTTTTTATGCTCCTTCTTTTATCATAAGGATAAGTATGGCAGAGAGCTTATGAAGTCTCTACGAAGTATCACTTTTCTGCCATAAGCTTCTACTGT
>CAZSVY010000229.1:0-6346 GCA_964610495.1 uncultured Methanosarcinales archaeon | reverse complement strand
CAGGCTCACGGGTTGACACATCGGCCATAATTTATGAACTCTTGCCTGCTAGGAAGAAGATAACTTACTGCTGTCTATATAAAGCTTTTCTTTTTTTTATTTTTTAGAAAAAATACTATAAAAAAAGAGGCAGCACAGCTTTATTCTGTATTTTTCTGCACAGTTAGCTTTTGATGATTGCGTTGAAACTTCAGTTAAAATTCTGTCCGTTGAGATTTTATCCTTTAAGATTCTGTCAGTTAAGGGTTTTGCCTAATAAATATATTGGACGAATACAATATAGTCACTAAATAGGTCAATTTATTAGATTGAGAGAGGCAAACAGAGATTTTTTATCTGCTCTTTATTTTGAGCCATTTCTTATTCTATCGGGGAGAATGGAGGAAAAAATATGGAAATTTACAGCATTCCTGAAATTGCCAGAAATGTGTTCTGGGTTGGGGCAAAAGACTGGAACCGCAGAATGTTTGATGCTTTGATCCCGCTGCCTCAGGGGACGAGCTACAACGCTTATCTTGTGAAAGGAGAAGAGAAAACAGCCCTTATAGATACCGTGAACCCTGGTTTTGAACAGGAGTTTGAAGAAAAGATAAAGCTGGTTTCCAGCCTGGAAAAGCTGGACTACCTGATAATGAATCATGCCGAGCCCGACCATGCCAGCGCAATTCGTTACATTATGGATAGGGCTCCTGGCTCGGTACTCATTACGACGGAGAGAGGCGTGAAAATGGCAAGCCTTTACCACGACCTGCCAGACGCCCGGGTTAAAATCGTTGCCGAAGGAGATACGCTTGACCTCGGAGGGAAAACCCTGCGCTTCATTGAAGCTCCCTGGCTTCACTGGCCTGAAACCATGTTTACATACCTGCCTGAAGACAGAATCCTTTTCCCATGCGATTTCTTCGGGTCTCATACAGCCCAGGGCGTTTACGATGAAGACCTGGAAGACCTTATTCCTCTCGCAAAACGCTATTACGGGGAAATCATGATGCCTTTTGGGAAAATGGGGGCAAAGGCTCTTGAAAAAATAAAGGATCTTAATATTGAGATTATTGCCCCGAGTCATGGACCTATCTATAAAAATCCGCAGCGTATACTTGAGCCCTATAAGAAGTGGACTGCAGGGGAGACCGAAAATAAAGCCCTTATTGTCTATGTGAGTATGTGGGGTTCCACACAACTCATGGTCAGGACAATTGCCGAAACCTTGTTGAAAGAAGGCATAGATGTCAGAATGTATGACCTTGCAGTCTCGGATATAGGAGATGTCGCAAGGGAACTGGTCGATTCACGGGCTATTATCCTCGGAGCTCCGACTGTCCTCGCAGGCATGCACCCTCTTGCCGTTTACGGCACTTACCTGGTAAAAGCGCTCAATCCGCCTGCAAAGTACGGGGTTGTACTCGGATCCTTTGGCTGGGGCGGAGGCGCTCTGAAGCAGGCAGGAGAAATTCTGGTTCCTTCGAAGATGGAAGTTGTGGGAACGCTTCAGGTGAAAGGCAGGCCCAGGGAAGAAGATTTGAAAAAGGTTGAGGAAATCGGCCGGGAACTCGCCCAAAAAATGAACTCGTTCTCACAAAATACCTCTGCCTGATGATTCACGCCTGAAAAACCGATTTTGAGCTGTGCATAAGGCCCCTTTCAGTCCGGCCAGATCCGGGGTTAACCCGAGTCAGGCCAGTTTAATCTGTCAGGGAGCCTTACTTAACCTTTTCAGCAGCACTTTTAGATTTCCATAAAGGGCAACTCCTAAAACCGCTCCCCATAAAGGCATGAGGCTTTCAATTCCTGCCCATCCTTTCAGGGCTGTAAATAAAATTGCGTTAAGAAGGGCTGTCAGTTGAGCCGCCTGGATCCGAAGTGGGTCTAAAGGAATTCCTGTCAGGTCCCCTCTGGATTTTATTTTCCCGGATCTGAGGATCCGTGGAATAAAAAGGAGAGTTGCTGCAAGCGTGAATAGTCCTAACTGTGTATCCATCAAAATGCTTTCTTTACCTGCAGTATTCGTGAAGGCAAGCAATGAAATAATAAATATGATGCCTCCAAAAACGCGGTTGTATCGATTGGGTTCCGGAAGGGAGGAGTCCAGGAAAAATGCAAGTGCTGTAAATAAGCTGAAAGCCCATTCTCCCTGAAACGAAATCCAGCCCGAAAGCAGAAGTATCGCAAGAGAATCGGAAGTTTTTGCAGGCAGGCCCGTACTCCTGTTTATTACACGGATAAGCAGGAGTTCCAGGAAAAGAGCAAGCAGGAAAGGAGACGGAAAAAGCAGGAACCCTGTACAACCCAAAAAAGCCGCAACAAAAGCTGAGAATTCATTGTCAGGATCCAGCTCCCTTGCAAATGCCCACGCAAGAAAAACCGATGCTCCCGCCCTTAAGCCTGACGCCGAAGCCGAAGAGATTTCCCTCCCGAGGATGAGTTGAAGGCATGCGGTTCCCAGAAAAAAAAGCAGGCTAATTATTACAATTGCCCTGTTTGTGGGATAAGCAAGGTCTACGGAACGAGCAACTGAGCTTAACCTTTTAAGCTTCATTTTATCTCAGCGGGCTGAAAATGCTTAATTTTTGTGTTATTTTATTTTTAACAGGAGTTAAGATACAAAGCTTCTCATGGTATATAATATCTGGAATTAAACGTAATTCAGGAAACTAAGCCTTTTATTGGGATTAGGGCATTTTATAAAAGGGTAGTTTTGAGAGCCTGGTGATAAAAACTTCATCATGAGCTTTCAGTATAAGTCTTTCTGATATGCCTGAGGCCCGTTTTTAAGATTATTTTTATTGTCGTGAACTTCAGGTTTTGGTGCAGGGGTTTCTTATGGAAGGGGAGTCTGAACTAAAAAAGGAATTGAATTTGCTGGAGATTACTCTGGTAGGAATTGGCAATATTCTCGGAGCCGGGATTTACGTGCTTATGGGGAAAGCTGCAGGGCTTGCAGGCAATATGGTCTGGTTTTCTTTTCTGTTTGCCGGGGCTACGGCTGCACTTTCCGCCCTTAGCTATATGGAACTTGCTTCCATGTACCCACGGGCAGGTGCGGAATATGAGTTCGTAAAGAGAGCTTTTGGAGAACGCATTGGCCTATTTGTTGGGTTGCTTGTCATCTATTTTGTGGTGATAACGAGTTCTGCGGTTGCTCTTGGGTTTGGCAGGTACTTCAGCAACCTTTTCGGGAGCGGATACTTAGTAGGAGCGGTAGGTCTGTTTACCTTTCTCAGCCTTTTAATGATTTACGGGATAAAGGAATCAGCCCGGCTGGCTATTCTCATAAGTCTGATAGAAGTGTCCGTACTTTTAATTGTCATTTACACAGGTCTCCCTTACCTTGGAACGGTAAATTATCTTGAAGCTACGGACCTTGCAGGAATCTTTGAGGCTTCGACTCTGATTTTTTTCGCATTTCTCGGTTTTGAAGACATTGTGCGATTGTCTCAGGAAACGAAAGAAGCCGAAAAAACAACACCAAAAGCCCTGCTAATTGCCATATTTTTTACGGTTTTCCTGTACATGTGCGTGGCAGTAACTTCCGTAAGTGTGCTTGATTTTCGGGTTCTCGGACTTTCAGGGGTTCCGCTTGCGGATGTTGTGGCTGTTTCTCTGGGAAACGATGCTTTTGTCCTTATGTCCTGGATAGCCCTTTTTTCTACCATGAATACCGTACTTGTGGTTATGCTTGGAGGGTCAAGGATTATTTACGGTATGGCATATTCAGGGTCGCTTCCGAGAAGCCTCTCCCGGGTACACCCCAGTTATCATACTCCGTGGGTCGCAATTTTCGGAGTTGCCTGTCTCTCAATCCTGTTCTTGCTACTCAGGGATATTGCGATCGTAGCAAATATTGCTAATTTTATGATCTTTGCGGTCTTTTTTATGGTCAATCTCTCCCTGATAAAGCTCCGTTATACTGACTCCGGAAGAAATCGTCCTTTCAGAGTTCCCCTGAATATCGGCCGTTTCCCCCTGCTTCCGTTTCTTGGCGCCCTCTCGACCGTATTTCTTTTTTCTCAGCTAAGTCTGGAAGTTATAACTTACGGTCTTGTACTTGCAGGACTCGGTATATTGATAGTGTTGCTCAGAACCAGAAAGAAAGGCCTACCAGCTACACACTAAAATTATTTATGAATCCACAAATCTGGCATTACGTAAGACGGCTTAATATGAAATATTTGTTAAAAATGCTCCTTAATAAAGCTTTTTAAGCCCTTATACTATTTAATTAAACCCTTATTCTAATTTAAACATTTAATCTCCTTTTTTTGGGGTAAAAAGTGTTCATGCATATTCTGAGAGTATCTACGATTTCTCGCCTCCCCTGCAAGCTTAAAAGGATTTTTGCTGGCTTTAATGCAAAAAAAGGACTTATTTAAGCCTTTTTTAGTAATACGGCGATTTATGCTAAATATTTATTGATTTCAGTTAGTCTTGTGTCTTGATATTCACCAATAATTAGTTTTATATACATTAAATCCTATTTGAATCGTTTTATTTCACGCATTATCAAAATGATTGATTATTAACTTAATAATCATTACAAATTATTAAGATGCTAAAAATTATTAACTAGTACTTACATAAGTTTGATTACGGATCAGTTTCAATTTTAAAAGGGAGTAGATATGAGAAAAGAGCGTTATGAATTTCCGCTGGAGGACTTTGTTTCAAGAGATGAGTTTAACCGAATCAAAAAGTTCTCCCGGGATAAAGAAACCCCATTTCTAATCGTTGACCTGCAGAGAATAGAGCAAAGCTACGAAGAACTGGTAGAGCACATGCCCTTTGCAAAAATTCACTATGCTGTAAAGGCTAACCCAATGGACGAAGTCGTGCTTGCCCTGAAGAACAAAGGCTCTAATTTTGATGTGGCAACGGTTTACGAACTTGATCAGCTTCTCAGGCTTGGGGTAGAACCTGAAAGGATCAGTTACGGCAATACTATCAAAAAAGAGAAGGATATAGAGTACGCATATGAAAAGGGAGTGAGGCTTTATGTTACCGACTCTGAGAGTGATTTAAAAAAGTTAGCCCGAAGAGCCCCGGGCTCCAGAGTGTTTTTCCGTATCCTTACTGAAAGCGATGGGGCTGACTGGCCTCTCTCAAGGAAGTTCGGTTCGCATCCTGACCTGATATATAAGTTCATTCTGAAGGCCGAAAAAATGGGGCTTGAGCCTTACGGGCTTTCTTTTCACGTTGGTTCCCAGCAGAGGGATATTGGCCAGTGGGATAACGCCATTTCCAAGTGCAAATACCTTTTTGAGGCAGTGGCTGAAAAGGGCATACGTCTGAAAATGATCAACCTTGGCGGAGGTTTTCCTGCAAAATACCAGGCGCAGGCTCATGATCTTGAGACCTATGCCCGGGAAATCCGCCGCTTTTTGCATGAGGACTTCGGGGAGGAGCTGCCTGAGATTATTATAGAACCCGGCCGATCTCTGGCTGCCAATGCCGGGGTAATCGTAAGTGAAGTTGTGATGATCGCCAAAAAGGCCAGATTCAACCAGTACAAATGGGTATACCTCGATATCGGCAAATTCGGGGGCCTTATAGAAACCCTTGATGAGTGCATCAAATACCCCATTTTCTGCGATAAAAAGGGTTGTGCCGAAGAAGTAATCCTTGCAGGCCCGACCTGCGACAGCATGGATATTCTTTATGAACAGCACAAGTATACTTTCCCCCACACAATGCGGGAAGGAAACCGCGTTTATATCTTTACGACGGGTGCCTATACCCAAAGCTACAGTTCTGTGAGTTTTAACGGCTTTCCGCCGCTCAGGTCCTATCTTATTTGAAAGCTTATTCAAACTTATCAAAGGCGCATTCCAGAGGGCAGGAAGATTGAAATGGCATTCTGGCCCATTTCTTTTTTAACTTCCGGCCGTCTCAATTACGGTTTTTTTGCGCATTCATTTTGAAGTTCTATTTTTTGTCTGGTTGAAATTTTCAAAGAGAGCAAAAATATACATTTGTTCAGTAAATTTAATCAGAAACTATTTTTTAGACGGGTTATAATATATATCTTAAGATGCTATAACACAGAGTACAGGTTGAGAGTTATAGGGTTTCCTCTCAATCCTATGGGGTTGGGATCATCGATAGGGGCCCACGAATGGAAACAGGGCCTCTATCATTCCTCTAATGAATTGCGGCCCGAGTCCCGCAAGCCACAAACCTTTTCACAAGCCTTTTTAAAAAAGGCTTGAGCGCAAACCTTTTCAAAAAAGGTTTGATCGAAAACCCCTGGAAGCGGCGTGATCAACCGGCGCAACGCTTGTGATTGAGAAATACTTATAATCCCAAAGCCCTATCCGGCGTGATCAACCGGCGCAACGGTTGCGGCCCAACG
>CAZSVY010000228.1:0-17067 GCA_964610495.1 uncultured Methanosarcinales archaeon | reverse complement strand
GGGCTTTCAGTGAACTTTCAGCTATAACGCGGGAATCTGTATTTTATTTCCTTAATTCTCTCTTCTTCCTTTCCTTCGACTTCATCAGGGAACTCCTTACTTTTAAGGGCTTCAGCATGTGCGATTTCTGGGTGCTGTTTCAGAAATTCTATTGAATATTCAGTAAGTTCCTTTGCTGCCGATTGGAAAGTCTTATCAATCTCATCCCTGCTAAATTGCCCATGATAAAGAAGGAGCTGAGTTACTTTTTCCCTGGTAGCCTGGGGCTCTTTTTCATAATCCAGTGAGTAATATAGTTTGCTTACGATAACTCTTAGACTCCGGAGTCGGCTTCGTTCGCTGTCTTTCAGGTCAAAAGGACTTTTATCCTTTATTTTTCTTATAATTTCGTTCAGGTCAAACTGGCTAATTCTTAACACCCCTATTAAATTTGACTTGCAAGCAGATAAAGGCTCTTAAATCTTCCCGGAAAAAGATAGTATCTATAAAAAATAAGGTAGAAAATAATGTAAGCTGGAAAATGAGCTGAGAAAATAAGTAAGTTGGGAAGCGAATAACTTGAGAAATAATGTAAACTGGAAAACATCGTAAACTGAAAAAATAAGGTATATCGAAAAATAGGTGAAAAGCGCGGCATCAGGAAATTGTTCTCATCATCTTTTGCTCAGTTGGGGTAACTCTCATCATCGCCGCAAGATCCAGTATATCGGTGGTCTTATTTATGGTTACTGCCTTTACTGCTGCAAATTATTGATTTAACCGATTATTTCCTGCAATTTCCTTTGTCTAGCGGAACAAAATCAGTTGCTGTTATTTATTAATTTCAAAGACTTTTGAGGAAAACACTTGAAATTCGAAGCCATAGCCGTTGAAAATATTCCCCTTATACATACTGGGGACGACCTGCCTTCGATAATTTGCGAGAATATCGAACTTCAGGACAGGGACATTGTTATCACTGCCTCGACCGTTGTTGCTAAAGCTGAGGGGGAGATCTTCAGGCTCGAGGACATTACCCCAGGAAAGATGGCACTTGAGATTGCAGCCCGGAGCGGAAAAGATGCGAGGTTTATCCAGGCTGTACTTTCCCGAAGCAAGGAAGTACTTGTGGAAAAGCCTTTTATGCTTGTGACAACTCTCGCAGGGCATACCTGTGTAAATGCAGGAGTTGATGAGTCAAATATCGAAGACGGATTTTTGCTTTATCCTCCGAAAAATCCGGATGCCAGTGCTTCAAGGCTCGGGCAGGAGCTCGAAAAGCTGAGCGGGAAAAAGTTAAGTGTTATTGTCACGGATACAAACGGGAGGGCTTTCAAGATAGGACAGACCGGTGCTGCCATAGGAGTTTACAAAATAAAACCTGTAAAGCGCTGGATTGGGGAAAAAGACCTCTTTGGAAAAATCCTCGAGATTACAGAAGAAGCAGTTGCCGATGAACTTGCAGGTGCCGCGAATCTTCTGATGGGCGAAGGTGCAGGCGGAATTCCTGTGGTTATTATTCGCGGGCTCGATCATTATTGTGACGGGGAGACATTTATAAAAGAAATATACCGCCCTGAAGAACAGGATATAATTAAAAAAGGGCTTCGCTGCCTTCAAAAAAAGAACTGAATTAAAGAAGGAAGAGCTTCAGAGTTCAAGTATCGGCTTAAAGAAACTCAGAACCCATTTTAAAGAATACTGCCGGTATCGGGATGGTTTGATTTTTCCCTAAAAACAATTTACCGCACTTAAAATGGAGTTAATAATATTAAGATCGGATCATGGTTAGAATCATTTTGAACCTTTCCAGGGCATGGAGTGAGTGGGGTTCGCTGGCAGGCATTAAAATCATGTCTCCCTTCTCCAGAACATTTTTGTTCCCGGAAATAGTGATTTCTGCCTTCCCATCTATTACCTGGACCATGGCGTCGAAGGGGGCAGTATGCTCGCTCAGTCCTTCTTCTTTGTCGAAAGCAAATATTGTTACGGTTCCGGTACTCTTACGGATAATCTCTCTGCTTACAACGGCTCCTTCCTGATATTCAATTAAATCTTCTACCCTTACTTTCCTGGCTTTTAACTCTTGAGACATCGCTTCACCTCTTATCCATATTCCGTAATTCATATAACCTATCCAGTCACCGACGAAGCCTTACAGGGGTGGGATATGATCATGTCCAGATTCCACATTACTTACTTTATCCTCTTTTTATATTTCGTGGATAAAGCATTTTCAGAACCTGTTTTTACGGCTCCTTTTCAAGAAGTCATAAGTTAATTAGATCATTTAATTCTGTCTGGATGCAATTCTCTTTACGGAAATATTCTTCTGCATGATGGAAATGTTTTCCTACACGGACGAGCGCAGGAGGTGTTAAATCCTGTAGGTTCAGCATCCGCCTGAATTCTCGCTTTTCAGCTCAAAAGGTATGTATTCCACTTCCACACCTGCGTCCCTGAAAAACTCAAGCGAATCGGTGTCAGGATAGAGAGTTGCATACACGACTCTTTTGATGTTTGAGTTGATAATCATTTTCGTGCAAAGAATACAGGGCTGGTGCGTGCAATAAATGGTTGCTCCTGCTATGCTTACCCCATGGATTGCGGCCTGGATAATTGCGTTCTGTTCCGCATGCACTGCCCTGCACTTTTCGTGTCTCGTGCCTGAGGGAATCTTTTCCATGTCCCGGATACATCCGATTTCAAGGCAATGTTCCATGCCGCTGGGTGCCCCATTATATCCGGTTGAGAGAATTCGTTTATCCCGGACGATCACAGCCCCCACATTATTTCGGAGGCAAGTAGCCCGTTTGCCTACCACGAAAGCGATTTCGAGAAAATATTCGTCAAGGGAAGGTCTTTCTGTCATTATTTTTAATGAACAGTAACTGGTATATATAGCTGTGACGTTAGAACATGTATCATTTTTAAGAGTTAATTTTAAGTGGAATGAATTAACGGTGTATAAAGAAGAATTGTTTTTCGAGGAAGAATTAATATAATCTGTGAGAATACAGAATTAAAACAAATTAACTTATTTATAATATTAACTTATTTATATTATTAAAACGTCCAGAACACTATTCCCTTTACCTGATCCCGAATAGCCAGGGTAAGTTTAAGGTTATCAAACAAATCTGATTATAAATTTGATCATAAATCTCGTGTTCTGGATTATACATCCGGATCACATATCTGGATGTAAAGAGCTATTCGGATAAGTTCAATAAAATAATAGATGCATGTATCCGGAGTATTAAATTATGGCAACAGGTTTGACCGAATTTTTAGATAATTTCGTGAAAAGTCACGATAATCGCCAGTTGCTGGCATTCCCCCTTGCGATACTCGCAGTTTCTTTAGCGATACTGCTGGTTTCCTTTGTAAGTAGCGGGTCGCCGGTAAACCTGGGAATGGAATTCCAGGGCGGTACCCAGATTTCGGTAGAAACAGCTGACTCTCCTGCTGTGCTTGAAGAAACGTATTCTTCTTACCCCATCACGGATGCCCGACAGACCGGAAGCAGGATCATCATGCAGTTCGGGGTTATGGACAATGAGCAGCAGCGCGAACTCGAAAAAGATGTTACGGGCCGTTATTCGAATGTGGAAATCCGGCAGGTTGGGCCAATCTACGGTCATGATCTGCAGGTACAGGCTATTCAGGCTATGATCATTTCTTTCATAGGGATGGCCATTGTAGTATTTCTGCTCTTTCGGACCCTTATACCTTCCTTTGCAGTAATACTTTCGGCCTTTTCAGATATCATGATTGCCGCTGCTTTCATGAAAGTTGCAGGGATAGAGCTCTCCCTGGGAACACTTGCTGCCCTGCTTATGCTTATCGGTTATTCTGTAGACAGTGATATCCTGCTCACAAATAGAGTAATTAAACGCCGGGGCACGATAGAAGAGAAAATTTCCCGGGCTATGCACACAGGCATTACTATGACAACTACAACCCTTGCAGCGCTTGTGGTCATGTACATAGTCTCGACTTTCTCCTACCTTGTAATTCCCTCGTTCACACAAATTACTCTGCTTTCGCAGATTTCAATTGTGTTGATTGCAGGGCTTATTGCAGATATGATGAATACCTGGCTCCTGAATACGGGAATTTTACGCTGGTATGTACTTAAGCCCGAATTCAGAGGGAGGTATAATAGATGAGTGATAAAAAAGGGCTTTTTAAAAATATAAGAGTCATTATTTTCACCCTGATCCTGCTTGGTTCTATAGTGGCTATCCATCCAGGCTATACTCCCGGAGAAGGGATAACTACTAACCTTAACTTCGGGCTTGATCTGGAAGGTGGGTCATGGCTCCAGATTAAACTGGAGGGAGCACTTGCTCAGGTAGACGCAGATGACGGAGAACTGGTTAGCGAAATGGTCGAGCCAGTAATTGGAGCCCCTATTGAGGTCACAAGTGACAACCTTAACATGGGCGGCTCAGATTCTGCCGGTAAATCTATAACCTTTACGACGTCTGCTCCGGTTAGCGCCCCCCAAATTGAGTCCCTGGAACTGGGCACTGTAAGCGTGGATAAGCTGAGTGATGCCCAGACTCAGGTTACTATTTCTGACACCAGTAAGGAAACCATGATCAGGGCCTATCTCTCAAAATCCCTTGATGCTGAGATAGTCCCCTTCAGTACTGAGGATGGAACGGTCTATGAGATCAGGACTACAGTTTCCGAACAGGAGCTTGAGGCTCTTATGGAAAAGGCTGGAGGTTCGATCGTCAAGGAAGAAGATGGGACTTCGACTTACAAAGAAGGAGTCAGCAGCGAGACGAGAGACCTGACAAGAGACATTCTTAATGACAAGCTCAACTCTCTTGGCCTGAAAGATATTCCTGTCAGGACTGTAGGAGAAGACTATATCCTCATTGATTTTGCAGGCATTGACCTGGCGACTGCCAAGGAAATTGCCGAAAAGCCGGGAAAGTTTGAGATCCGGATCCAGACAACAGGAAATGAGACTCAGCACGTGCTTTACGGTGATTCTATTGCAGGTGTGGGAATCCCCAGTTACCATGACGGACAGTGGCACACCCCCTTTACTCTCAAGGAAGAAGGAGCCCGGACACTCCAGAAGGTCGCACTCGAAACCGGGGCAATTGACAATCCGGAAGAGCATTACCTGAACATGTACCTGGACGATGTCCAGATTTATGGGGCTCCTTTGAGTCCGGAGGCAGCCGACAGGCTGAGAGAAACCCCAATATATTCCTGGGAGGCTTCTACAGGCACGGATGAAGCTGCCAAAGCCGAGGCCGAAGCCCTTCAAATCCACCTCAGGGCAGGGGCTCTTCCGGTCAATGTTGTGCTTGTAGGTTCAGGGCATGTGGACGCAGGGCTTGGAGCCCAGTTCAAAACAGCAGCCGTGATTACAGGCCTGATCTCCCTGATTGCGGTAGCAGCCGTGGTTTACTTCAGGTATAAGAGGCCTGAAATTCTGGTGCCTATGGTCGGGACTTCCATCAGTGAAGTTATTATGATTCTTGGAGTTGCATCAATTATAGGCTGGCAGCTTGACCTGGCATCAATTGCAGGTATTATCGCTGCCATAGGTACCGGGATTGACCACCTTATAATTATTACGGATGAGGTGCTTTACGAAGGCAAACTTCCTCCAACGAAGGTTTTCGCTTCCAGGATAGGAAAGGCTTTCACAATCATTTTGGGAGCAGCCTCCACAGTTATTATCGCCATGTCCCCCCTGGTCGTAATGGGCTTTGGCTCTTTGAAAGGCTTTGCCATTACAACTATCATTGGCGTCTTAATTGGTGTAATTATTGCAAGGCCGGTTTACGGTGTAATGATCAAAGAGCTTCTCCATGTAGATGAGAGTGGAAACGGAGGTATAATCGAGTAAGTATTGAGGGAAAAAATAAAAACCCTCAGTTGATACTTAAAAACTAAAAAACAAGGTGGAGGATATGCAGGATCTCTGGACTTTGAAATACAGGGCAGGTACCCTGAAGGAAATACTTGGAAACGAACATGCCGTAGCCACGCTTTCCGAACTGGCACAGTCAGGGACTCTGCCCCACCTCATTTTATATGGCCCTGAAAATTCAGGAAAAACGACAGCTTCTCTTGCTCTCGCCAGGCAGCTCTATGGAATCACCTGGAAAAACAATTTTGCATACTTCAATGCTTCGGATTTTTTTGATCAGGGAAAGCGCTATCTTGTCCGAGATAAGCGTTTTGCGCGTTTTCTTGGCACCGATGACCCAAAGAAAATCTATAAAAGCGTGATCGAAGTTTTTAAGGAAATTATCAATGAGTATGCAGGAATGGCCTCAATTGATGCCGATTATAAGTTAATCTACATTGATAATGCCGAGTCCCTGAATTCGGACGCACAGCATGCCCTCAGGCGAATTATGGAAAAGTACAGTGCAACATCCAGGTTTATCCTTTCCACTACCAAACCTTCCAAACTTATTGCTCCGCTTCGCTCAAGGGGCCTTCAAATTTTTTTCACATATGTTCCTGATTCTGTTCTGAAAGCCCATCTTGAGAAAGTCGGCTGTGCTGAAGAGTTGCAGCTTTCGGAAGGCGCATTGGACGCGATCCTTTATTTTGTAAAGGGAAATGTTGCAAAAGCGGTGCAGACTCTACAGCTTATTTCCCTGCTTGCACAAGGTTCAACCATTACTGAGGAAATGGTATATGAAGCTATTCTGAAAGGCAGGGACGAAAATATCGATAATCTGCTTTCTGCGGCCCTTGCGGGAGATTTTTCCAGAGGGCGACAGCTTATCGACGAGATGATAGTTGAAAAAGGTCTGTCAGGGGTCGAAATCCTCGAAAGGCTTTCCGAAGCTCTCGCAGATTCGGGAGAAACGGATGCAGACATTGCTCGCCTTGTTGTGAAAATTTCCGAAACCGACGCCCGCCTTAAGGATGCTGCCAATGACAGAATCCAGCTCGAAAAACTGATCTCTAATTTCTCTTAATTTTACAGGCTCCTGGCGTCTCTGCCTGTTTTTAAATTTTATAGGTTCCAGCCATCTTTACCTTCTCTTAATTTTATAGGTTCCAGCCATCTCTATCTTCTCTATCTTCTTTATCTTCTCTATCTTCTTTATCTTCTCTATCTTCTCTTAATCTTTACATGCCCCAGCCATATCCCTATATTTTATTTCCCACACTTGTTTTCAAAAATTCCTATATATATGCTTCTGTCCAGACTTCTCTAAAAACAGAAAATTATATATATTAAATTCATTTAATTGGAATTAGCTCAGTAAAATATATATACGATTAGCTTTTATCTTTTATTGTAGATAGGCCAGAATCTCAGGCTTCTCAGGAGTTAAGGGGCTCCACTATACTTTTTAAGGGAAGTACGGACCTGGGTTTCAGAACATCCATAGGGGTGTGCTGTACTTCCTGAAGATGGTTCAGAGCCCGGACTACCTTGAGCAGAAGCCAGATTCGGACCTTTTCGAAAAATCCACAAATACCTCCATTGCTCCCTGAATAACTCCCTCTTTTCAGGGAGGTCATTTTATTTCATATGGCAGAATAGAATCCTGACGTGCGCTTGAAAAAAGTTAATATTCTGCCTGAATCTAAAAAAGCCTGTCTGCCTGAACTTCCCCTTCAGGCAGACATCAAATTCTCCGTTCTTTTTTTCAATTTTTCAAAATTTATTTCTTAATATTTATAGTGCTTTACCGAGTGATAGAGAATCACAATAAAGAAGGCAACTATCACCAGCAAGAAGCTGAAGAAACCAACCGGGTCCCAGAGAAAGCCTATTCCTGCCCCTCCTTCTCCCCAGGAAACCAGTACGGCTCCCTGGAGCACTGTAGGAATAACCACACAGGCGAAGGCCAGCACGAAGATAAACACAATATCAAAGACCTCTGTAATAACGCTTTTTTCTGCCATTGATCCTCGTCTCCTCAATCGTAGTATTTAAACTCGAACATATGGTTCTTTATCGATTGGCGCACACTCAGGCAGCCAATTGCCTCGATTACAACCATCAGGCCTACGAAGATCACATACAGGTAGAAGAAGTCTCCGGCAATCTCCCAGGTCTCGGCAAGCACCTTATAAAGGACAAATCCTTCTACACCCACCAGCAGGAGAAGCATGCCTATAATCAAGCCTGTATCCCCGTTGAGTTTTCTGTGATACTTACTTTCCATCGCCTGGTTATTCATCTCCAACGCCTATTCCCTCCTTTCCTATCCTTGCATTCTCCGAACCCCTGGGTAGGGGCCATCCCATTTCAGCCCAGTTATTTTCTGCGTTTGAACTCTTGTGCCTGTGACTGAAATAGAAATACGCGATACCGTAGAATACAAAAGCGAAGATCAGGTTATACTTGTAGCCCCAGAACAGCGTTGAGAGAATTGTTATTGCGATTGCGATTGCAAAGTACGCAATATACGGCTGGAGAGGGCCCACAAAAGGCCTGACCCTGCTTGTGGTCTCAGGGAAGAGGTTCCTGAAGCGGATCAAAGAGAATGGGATCAGCACGTAGCAGAGCAGTCCCGAGATAATGGAGAAGGTAATAACCTGATCCAGGAAACCGCTAAAGGCAAAACCTATTGCAACGGGCATCGTGAAGATCACAGCTCTGTATGGAGTATTATATTTTGGGTGCACTGCCGAGAACCACGAAGACACATATTTATCCCTTGACAGAGCGAACCAGGAGCGTGAGGAATCACAGACGCAACCGTTTGCACTGGCAACACAGGTCAGGAATGTCCCAAGTCCAAGCAGAGAAATGAATATAAATACTCCGCTGTTCTGAGCCGCTTCAAAAAGCGGATACACGGAAACGCCCAGCATGTCCGCAGGAATCAGCACTGCACACAGGTAAAGAGTCATTGCCGCTCCTATTAGCAGGGTAATCATGCCTGCCTGCTGTCCGAGAGGCACTGACCTTGAGGGGTGCTTACACTCCTCAGCACACATTGCTGCTCCTTCTATCCCAAGATAGAACCACGGCCCGAATTGCAGTGCTGCAAAGAGACCTATCATTCCGTTTGGAAGGGCACCCTGGAAAAGATATTCAGGATGGATGTCAACTGTTCCGAAAGTCGTTGCGAAGAAGAAGACCACTATTGCAATGAAAGCTATCATGGTCAGGAAGAAGTTCAGAGTCAGAGCCGCAACAACGCCCCGGTAGTTAATGAAGGTCAAAAGTGCTATAACAAGCAGCGTCACAGGAAAAACCTGCAGTTCCGGGAATATGCTCTGTGCAATAAATGCGACAACAATAGCATCTGCCGCCTCAAGAGCTATATATTCCATATACACAGCAAGTCCCACACTGGCAGCCGCCCCGGGCCCGATAAACAATCTTGCCCAGTCGTAGGGTCCTCCTGCAAGTTTGGTTGATGATCCGAGTTCACTGGCGCAAAGAGAAATCATAACATACATGGTTCCTGCAACCAGCATGGCAAGCATGGAACCCAGAACTCCTCCTTTTGCAACGGTAAAGTTCCAGCCCATGTACTCTCCGACCAGCACGATACCGACTCCGAGAGCCCATACATGGAAAGGCCGCAGAGTTTTCACCAGGCTGGCAGATTCATGTTCAGACATGCCGCTCAGCCCCTTCTTTTTGAAATCTTACTGGCGTCCAGTAAGACCCAGCCCATCAGTCCGAAAGCCAGGAGATATATGAGTCCGTTTATCACAGTCCAGATATCCATTTTAATATCCCCTTTTATATATCAAATAATTATGTACGTTCCACTACATGTGAAAAATTTCCACATAAATCGTAAAGTGTCTTTATAATAGTTTCGCCTGAGTTTTTAAAAAAAATTAGCCAGCGAATACCTCGCTGGCTTTGGCTCCATCAGTAATAAACTTCAGGTTCAACTTTCGACTCAGAATACAAGTCCTAGCTCTTCGAGCTTCTTTCTTGCTCCGTCGTAGACCTGCATGTATTCGTCAGTTGGGGTAACTGTCTTTACGTCGTAGCATTCCTGGAAGGTCTTTCCTGCGGGTGCACTTGCGTAATTCTTCTCGTAGAGGGCTACAAGCCTGTCAAGGATCACGTTGACTTCAGAGATCTCAACACCTGCAGTCGCCCTTGCCACTTCACCCATCATTCTGGCTTCCATACCTGTGGTCTTGTCGGTCACCACACCCTTTGCGGATGCGACACCTGAGAGAATTTCTCTGCCTGAGGCCGTGTCAGTAATGGACTGGGCTGAAGCCTCAAGGAGACACATCTCAGTGCATGGACCTGCACATGGGTAATACTGGTTACCTGACAGTATGTCTGTAAACTCGGAAATTGTTGCACATGCCCAGCCTGCAATCTTCAGGGTTTCCCTGGTGTTTGTTGAACCCCAGCGGATGTGTACAGGGCCGTCCAGGTGCCAGCTTGCGCTGCTCATGAGAACAGCGTTGATGTGGGTTGCAATGTCGACTATTGTAGTTTCTTCAATGCCGCCCGCGTATCCGCCGAAGATCGGCATCTGTTCGTCCATGATGATGTCGCTGTTCCCTTTGTAGTGGGCAATAACGGCGATTGCATCCAGGTCGATCTTGAGTTCGTTGAGTTGCGAGACCTCGTGGCTGTCCGTGGAAGCCATTCCGCCGGAGCAGTCAGCGGAAATGTTTCCCTGAGCGGACAGGGAGGTCTCTGGGCCCTAGACAGCCATGCCGGGCCTTCCAGCCACGGCGCACGCATTTTTAATGAGCCTGGTTTCGGTCTTTGCGGCAAGAACCTCATACGGGCTCTTTGGAATAGGGGGTTTCCCGCGCACAGAGGTCATTACACCGTTAACAATGGTGTCTACTTCCTTTTCGAGAGCATAGCTCATGTGAACAGGCATAAACACTTCTTCGGAAATCGGAGACCCTGTAGGCCCGCCCTGCACTATTGGCTTTGCCTTGTCCGCAACACTTCTCTTTCTTACATTTACGGCATCCCTGCCTGTACCGAGGGTGAACTCTTTCTGCACGTTGTTGATTGCGTCCCAGATTTCGTCTTCCGTGTATTTTACGATCCTGTGGGTGTCGGTACAGTATATTCCGCACTCAAGCAGCATCTCAAACCCTGCGTGGAAGAGTTTTTCCATCATGTCTTTATCTGTCGGGACAAACTCTCCCTTGAAGTCAAGCCCGTACTTCTGCTTGAGCTCCATTGCTTTCATCGGGATCCTCATAAGGTCCCAGTCATCCTGGGTGCATTTTTCCCCTACCTTTGCCCTGTCGTAGAAGTCATAGCAGTCAAATGATTTTCTAAATGTCATGGTCTTTTGCCTCCCAGGATTATTTCATAACTTCAAGTGCTACTTTTGCAGCCTCGGCAGCGTTTTCTGCGGTTGCATCCGCTCCGATCTCGGCAATCCATTTCCCGGATACGGGAGCTCCTCCGAACATGCATTTTACGCTGTCCCTGAGGTTTTCTTCTCTTATCCTGTCCATAAGGTCTTTCTGCCCAAGCATGGAGGTGGTCATAAGGGCTGAGCCGACGAGAAGAACTTTCTGTCCTTTGTGCTTTGCAGCCTCTTCTACAACGGTTTCATTAAGGACGTCAACTCCAAGGTCAAGGATCTTGAATCCGTTTGCTCCGAGCATGGTGGTGACAAGCCTGTGCCCTATGTCGTGAATGTCTCCTTCTGCAACAAAAGTAATTGCAAGTCCGGTTTCTTCCCCTTCCTTCTGAGTTTTCTCAAGTTCGGGGGTGAGAATTTCCATTGCATTGTTCATTGCTTTTGCAGACATCATGATCTGGGGCAGAAATACTTCGGCGGCTTCGAACTTGTCACCGATAATCTTCATCCCAACGGAAAGACCCTTTGTAATAATCTCAAGCGCCGGAATTCCCGCATCAAGGGCTTCCTGGGTTAATTGTGCAATGCCTGCGACGTTCTGATTTACGATCGCATCGCGTAATTTATCAAATATCTCCTGGTTTGCCATTTTTGTAAACCTCCACTGAGACTTGCGGTTCTGTGCAGTATAGTTGGGTAGTACAATGTCTCCGACAACTTTTTTCGCAAAGGTTTTATGCTGAGTACAGACCCAGGCTCCGCTAACTGAAAAAAGAGCATTTGCATGGGGTTCTCAATTTATGGTCAGATCCCTGCTGCCTTATCTTTCAGCCATTAGGCGCGAGGAAATGCCTTCACGAATTTTTGAATTGTCTACAGCCGAAATTATCCACTGCCATTTGCCATTTTACCCGAACAGGTTCGGATTTTTGCGAATAATTTCTTCTCTCCTGACATTGTTACCGGGGAATTTATTTGCCGGAAATTGCAAATTGCTTCCCAGTCGAATTAGATTCATATCCCAAATTTCCCAACAGTATGCCTGCTGGAACTGCCTGGAATTGTCCTGAACATTCAGATTCAATCCCTAGAGTACAGATTGAAAATTATAGTATATAAACGAATACTATATTTGTTAATAATATATAACTGTAGAAAATTCTAAGTAAAAAATCTTCAGAATTTTTACCTCAAGAATTCAGGCTTTTTTCCTAATTTTTTCTCTCATGGTTCCAGATCAGGGCACGAAAGCAAAAAGTATAAATGCTAGAATTTTTAATTACTGCGATTTACTTCAATATATGCAATCTCCGGCCTCAAAATCCAGGTGCAGTAAATCTTTTTAAGAGGAAATCTTTAAATAATAGATTTGACGCAGGAAGAATGCGTGATTATACATGATTTCTCCTGGAAAATGCAGGATTCGACAGGTGAGAATAAGTCCTGATGAAGCAATTTTCTGGAAAATTCTTAAAAAATGAGGCCGGCTTTAAAGCCGGCGATCCGCTTTCTTTTTTAATCCGGTAAGCTCTCAGTATCCAGTATACTTTCAGTATCCGGATCAGCTCAGTAATATCTTCAGTACGTGTGGCTTTTTGCACAACTGACCATTTTCTGAAGGTTAGCGGTAGGAGTCATACTGACAATCCCACAACCAGGAGAGAGCAGATCTACACCTGCTTCGAGCACTTTCTTTGAAGCGCTGGCGACATCTTCAGGGGTGCCATTCCAGAGCACGGCTACAGGATCAAGGTTTCCTATTATGACTGCATTTTCCACATTGCCTTTAGCGGTCTTGATGTCTACTCTCTGGTCAACGCTGATACCGTTAACTCCTGTCTTATCCATAATTCCAAGGCCGTTGGTTGTGTTTCCGCAGATGTGAAGGATCGTAGCCACGTCGAGTTCTTTCATTGCATCAACAATTTTCTTCTGGTAAGGAAGGGCATACTTCTCGTAGAATTCCCCACCGATCAGCTCATAGCTTGCTGTCGGGTCAATAATGGCTATTGTATCTGCCCCGTTCTCAACCATTGCTTTCGCATATGCCACATTGAAATCCGAGCAGAAATCCAGAAGTGCAGGGACAATTTCCTCCCCTGTGAAGATGTTTCCGAACCAGGCGTCTCCGTTAATATGCTGGGCAAGAGAGAAAGGCCCTATCATGGACCCTATCACCGGGAGCTCGTTTCCGTATTTGTCGGAAAGGATCTTAATGGCCTCAAGGATTAAACCAGCTCTGCTTTCTTTAAGGTTGTAATTCCTGATCTTATCCAGATCCTCTATGTTTTTAACGCTGTGCTTGATCACTGACGGCTGCTGCTTCAGGTCGCCGGCCTTGATTCCGCAGCCAAAAAGTTCGGCTTCAGCCGTAATGTCAAAGGGGACTCTTACAGCTTCAAAACCTACCACAGTGTGTGCTGCTTCCGCAAGAATTGCCATTTTCTCTGCGTCGGCATGCGCTTCTGGCCAGTAGGCTCCACAAGCTTCCATCTGTTCGACAGTTGCGGTCTGAGTGAAACAAACAGCTGGCATCCTGTCCACCTGCTGTTTCCTTAATGCACGGTACAATCTTTCTTTTGGGGTATATTCTGCCATTTATAATCCCTCTCTAAGTTATATAGACAGGTTAAATCTTAAAAATACATACTATAAATAAATATGCATTTATATTCTTTAATTAAAAATTATGTTATAAAAAGTTATCAATTGAACAGCCGGAATAACCTGAAAAATTCTTCAAAACAAGTAAATTTGTTTTATTCGCGCCTGCCGGAAAAAACTTAAAATATCTAATGGTTTGCGACTTGAACCCCGGTTTTATCAATTGCCGAGAGCTAAAAATGGATTCCTGCCTGCAAAATAAGGAACACAAAAGGAACAGAAAAAAGAAAAACTTTTATTATTTTCCGGACTTTGACACAGGTAACCAGTGGACTGCCAGATCGCAGCTGCGTCAAAATTTCAGTAACAACTTTTTTCGTCTCAAATGGTAAAATTTCAGGTGATTAGCTATAATAACTCATATAATTAGTTAATAATTAAAAAAGGGACCGATATGAGCCAGTATCTACGATGGTATTATGATGAATTTAAACAAATCGGGATAGATTATACAGATCTCGAAGAAGTGCAGGCTTACGATTTACGTATGCAGAAGTTGAGAAATACTGAAAACGAGGCTAATAGCATCCGAAAACTTCTCGGAATAAAGAACACGGATCGGGTTCTTGAAATCGGGACAGGAACAGGAGAACTGACACTCAAGCTTTCAGATTACTGCAAAAAAATTGTGGCTGTCGATGTTTCTAAAACTATGATCGATTTTGCAAAAATGAAGGCAGAAAGCCAGAACAAAACAAATATCCAGTTTTTTAATGCTGGCTTTTTAACATATGAAAACCACGCTGAACCGTTTGATGTTATTGTCACTCAGCTAGCTTTACATCACCTTCCAGACTACTGGAAAATGGTGGCTCTGAGAAGAATCTACGGAATGTTGAAGGAAGGCGGAAAATTCTATTTGCGTGATGTTGTGTTTCCTTCAATGATCCGGGATTATGACAGTTATTTTAATAAAATTATAACTGACCTGAAGGAATCTGCCGGGGATGAAATTGCTGAAGAGACGGAAATCCATCTAAGAGAAGAGTTTTCAACACTGGACTGGATTATGGAAGGCCTTCTAAAAAGTGCCGGGTTTTATATTGAATCTGTTGAATATGATGGATTTATGGCAGACTACTTTTGTAAAAGATGATATATCTGGCGAATAACAAATTTGAAGAATAGCAGTAACTTTATAATTAGCCATCAATGCTTGATAACCAGCAATCAGTATTTTCTAGCAGCCATTAGTAATAGTTTATATAATTCATAAGTTCTAAAATTATTACATTCTTTTCCCGATTGCTGTCGAATTAGGAATTCAAAATTAAGAATTATAAAATTAAGTATTACAAAAATTAAATTACAATCCTTATATCCCATCCTTTTATGGGGCAGTCCACGCTGCCGGACGCCTCAAAACATTATACTCTCCCGGAGGACCTGAAAAATGTATGGAATAGCACTTGATCTGGGCACCAGCGGTTTTAGAGCCCAGCTTATTGATCTTGAAACGAAGGAAACCTTAAAAACAGTCATAACCATGGGTCATCCCCTCCCCGGGGGAAATGTCATGGACCACCTGGATTTTGCAATCACAACAGGTGAGGATGTGGCTAATGCGGTAATTCTCGAAACAATCAGGAGAATGTTCCTGCGGTTCGATGTTGATCTTTCTCAGGTAAAAAGGCTGGCAGTCTGTGGAAACCCCATTCAGCTTTCCCTTTTCCAGAATATGGAAATAAGGGACCTGGCTTATGCAGGAGAAAACAAGCAGAAAATGCTTGGAGTCCAGAATGTAAAAAGAGATGCCCGCGTATTTCCGGCTTCAGAAATTTTCGGAGAACAAGACCTGCCCAATTGTGAAGTTATTGTGCCCCCCGCAATCAAACACGAAATTGGAGCTGACGCCCTGGCCATGATGCTTGAAACCGATTTTCTTATCCGACCCGAACCTTCGCTTGTCACGGATTACGGGACAAATGCCGAAATGGCTCTTAAAGTCGGGGATAGGATTATCACGGCAAGCGCGGCTGCAGGGCCTGCAATTGAAGGGCAGGGTATAAGTTCAGGCATGCTTGCAAGCCCGGGCGCGATCTGTGACGTAAAACCTGAAGGGAAGTACTGGAGAATCATGGTCCTTGACAGGGAAATGGAAAAACAGAATGCTTACCTCATACATCCGGGAACAGGTGAAATAAAAGAATCCTCCGGCTACGAGGCAGCAGGAATCACCGGTACAGGCGTTATCTCGGCTTTTGCCCTTGCACTGAAAAGCGGGCTCATCGAAAAGCCTCCTAAACTTCCGAACGGAAAGCTGATTCTGGGCCCTGGAATTGAGATTACTGAGAAGGATGTGGAGGAGGCCGGAAAAGCTATCGGGGCAATCCGGGCCGCCCATATGACCCTGATTATCGAATCCGGAATTAAGTACGAAGATCTGGAGTACGCATATATGTCAGGAGCCTCCGGAGCCTATGTAGACGCTGAAGATGCCCGCAGGCTCGGAGCTGCACCGGGTTATGCAAAAAGAATTGTCCAGTTCGGAAATACCTCGCTTGCGCTTGCCCGGGAACTTGCCCTGGACAAATCCAGGCTGGATGACGTAGTCAGGATTGCAAGGAAAATTACTGCCGACCACCTCATGATGGCAACCAGTGAGACTTTCAACAACTTCTACCTCTGCGAACTCTCCTACTGGACCATGGGAATGTCCCTTGAGATGTACGACCAGATGCTTGAACTCTACGGCCTGCCTCCCCTCCCGAAAACCCTCGAACACGTAAGCATTGAAAAGCGAGTCAGTAAAGACATCGAACAGGTAGGGTCAGGGGGTCTTGCCATCCTCAAAGAAATAGGCATAATCCTCGAAGTCCCTGTGGAAAAGTGCGTCTACTGCCAAAAATGTGTAAAAGAATGCCCTGAAGCTGCTCTCGAAATCGTAGAAATAGACGGCCAAAGAATCGCAAAATACGACAGCCAGAAATGCCTCGGCACAAGCTGCCGCCGCTGTGTCAGCATTTGCCCCGAAAGTGCCATCGATATAACAAAACTCAAAATCACAGCAAAATGAGTTTGGAAAGCTTTTCAAGTCCTGCTGGGAAGGGTAAAAGCTGAAAATAAAAACCTAAAATCTGTAAATTAGCCCTCTTGAGCGAACGAAGTGAGCGAAAAGGGCAGCGTACTCCCGAGGCGCAATTCGGGT
>CAZSVY010000227.1:0-10327 GCA_964610495.1 uncultured Methanosarcinales archaeon | reverse complement strand
CGGTTGGTCGCGCCTATTACAACCACAGCTCTGAGTTCTTCAAGTCCGTCCATTTCGGAAAGCAGCTGATTAAGGATTCTCGCCGTAACCTGAGGCTCCCCTATAGAAGCCCCGCGAATGGGCGCAAGCGAGTCAAGTTCGTCCAGAAAAATAATTGAGGGAGCAACCTGCCTTGCCCGCGTGAAAACCTCAGCAATTCTCTTTTCGGATTCCCCGTACCATTTGGAAAGCAGGTCGCTTCCCTTGGCTGTGATAAAATTAGCATCCGATTCGTGGGCTATTGCCTTTGCAAGCAGGGTCTTTCCCGTACCGGGAGGGCCATAGAGCAGGACACCTTTAGGAGCTTCAACCCCTATATCCCTGTAGGATTCCGGATTCTTGAGGGGCCATTCCACTACCTCTTTCAGGAGCCTTTTTACTTCTTCCAAGCCTCCGACGTCGTCCCAGCTAACAGTGGGCACTTCAATCAGGATTTCCCTTATTGCTGATGGCTGGACGTCCTTAAGAGCATTTTCAAAATCTTCCCTTATTACCTGAAGAGAGTCCAGGATTTCAGCCGGAATTTCGGGTTCATTGAGATTGATTTTCGGCAGAACCCGCCTCAGAGAACTCATAGCCGCCTCCCTGCACAGGGCAGCAATATCGGCTCCCACGAACCCGTATGTTATTTGAGCAAAATCCATAAGGTTTACATCTTCGGCAAGAGGCATTCCCCTGGTATGGATCTGGAAAATCTCTAATCTTCCGTCAGTATCCGGGACTCTGAGTTCAATTTCTCTGTCAAACCTGCCCGGACGGCGAAGTGCTACATCGAGGGCTTCAGGACGGTTGGTTGACCCTATAACGATTACATTCTTGCGAGCCTTAAGCCCGTCCATAAGGGAGAGAAGCTGGGCAACTACTCTTCTTTCGACTTCTCCGGTTACCTCGGCCCGCTTGGGGGCAATTGAATCGATCTCGTCCAGGAAAATAATCGCAGGAGCATTCTTTTCTGCATCCTCGAAAATTTCCCTTATAGCCCTTTCGGATTCCCCGTAATATTTGGACATAATTTCCGGGCCATTGATAGAAATGAAGTAGGCATCAGACTCGTTGGCAACTGCTTTTGCAAGCATCGTCTTGCCTGTTCCGGGCGGGCCATGGAGCAGTACCCCTTTTGGAGCATCGATCCCGAGCCTGTCAAAGAGTTCAGGATGCTTCAAAGGCAGCTCTATCATTTCCCTGACTTTGCCAATGGCCTCTCTGACCCCGCCCAGGTCTTCATACATAACAGAAGGAATATTCTGCTCAGGGGTTACTTCAGTCGCTTCAGGCAGAAGCTCTACCTGCGTTAAATCTGTGATCTTTACTATCCCTGACGGAGAAGTCGAAACTACCTGCAGTTTTATTTCCCCAAGCCCGAAAGATGGTCCGAAACCCTGGCCAAAAAAGTCCTGGAAGAAATCCTCGAACATTACTCCTTTACCCAGGGTCTCCCTTTCCCTCGATTTCCTTAAGCTTGTAGTTGAAATAAAGTCTCCCTTTGAAACCGTACGATTCATGAATACGGCTTTAAGGGTTTCACTTGGAGCATATATCTGCATGCCTTTGGCTACAGGCGCAAGAGTCACACTTTTTGCTTCTTTCCAGTCGGCTTTGCGAATCTCTACATATTCCCCTATACTGGTTTTTGCATTGGTGCGGATAAGCCCATCCATACGTACGATGTCAAGTCCCGAATCACTAGGATACGGGCGCCCTATCAGGGCTGAAGTCGATTTCCCCCCTTTGATTTCCACAACATCGAAAGGCTTGAGGCCCAGCTTTTCCCGGAAGCTTTCGTCTATCCGGACAATGCCTTTTCCAACATCCCGTTGATCGGCTTCCGCAACTTTCAATTTTATTGTTATTTTATCCCTATCAGTCAAATTAATACCCCCATCTCCATCATTAATAGTGTCAGGACTTCTGTTAAAAAAGCAGCAGCTTTCAGGCTGGTCAGCATCAATCGCTTACCTTCTTTGCCTCCTCATCAAGTTTCTTTAAGTTGGTAGGGATAGGGTTTTTTCTGAGCAACTCTGCAAAATATACCAGGTTGTGTGCCATATATCTGGCTGTACGATTTGTATAAAGATGCCTGTCTCCTCCAGCTTCTATGTAACTTGGACCCGGTCCTGCATCACCAACCCAGTAACAGTCTGCATTTGGAGGAACGGTGCAGCCCAGATGGGTAAGGTTAAAGAGTAAGGTTGAACAGACATCATGCGCCCCATCCTCATTTCCGGTAACGATAACTCCTGCGGCCTTCCCATAAAGTGGATACTGCCCTGTTTCGGGATCTCCTTCCATGTAAGTCCCATCCAGCCTTTCAATTACCATCTTCGCCACAGAGGAGAGGACTCCAAACCAGATGGGAGTCGCTATAACAAGGATATCACAGGCTTTTATCTTTGTAAGGATTAAGGGCCATTCGTCTTCCCCCCCTTCATCTGAGGAGACCCCGAAAGCTACGTTATGATCCACAACCCTTATCACTTCACTTTCAACACCAAGCTCATTAAAGATAGCTGCCGCCTTGTCAATAAGAGCACGAGTGTTCGATACCCGAGGCGATTTTTTCAGCGTGCAATTCAAAAAAAGTACCTTCATCGCCATAGTATATATGTTTCCAAACTGCTTTTATATATACGGGGGCGCATTATAATTCAGAAATAATATTCCTGAACTACTCGCCGGGCACTTATTTTCACCGGATTTCTGACTGAGATTTGCAACGGAATAACTCAAGAAGAAGGATGAAAATCGAGAAAAGTCAACTTAAGATGTAATGGAACCGGAAGATCGGAAAAAAGAAAAAGATGGGAAAAATTAACAAAAAATTAAAAAGAAATGAAAATCCGCTTAGAGCTTGAGTTCCTTAGCCATTTCCTGAAAGACTTTTCCTTTGTCAGTGGTGATGAAAAGTCCATTTTCATGCCTGATAAGCTCTTTTTCTTTCAACATTTCAAGGTATTTCTGGGCAATATTAAAGTTTAGATTAACTTCATATACAATATGAGTTTTCTTTGCCCCGTTCATTGCTACTCTTAAAATATCTACTGCAATATCAGTCCTGCTCCTTCTCTTAATACTGACTCCTCCCCCACGGTAGATTTTAAAATAATCTTTGCAAGAAGTTACGCTCTAAAAATATTAAAGCATATCTTTTTGTAGGTAACAAAGATTCTAAATCTTTATCGTTTTCCTTTCTATATAACCATATCAGTGTTATATATAATGTCAAGTTATAAAGAAAAAAGATTTTAACGGACAGATTCCCATTTGCGGCTAGAAAAAACAGGAAATTGCCAGAGAAAAAATCGAAAACAGCTCTCACTTAATCATTCTAAAACAAAAATTAGTGTTAACAAAGAATATGCACTAAAAATATAAAAAAGAAAAACTGAAAATATGAGCAAAAGTATATGCATACGATTAACCGTTTAAAAAATATGGGAAATTCATAGTTAATTTACTAAAAAGAGTGTGATGGAAATGTATTATGGGCCCGCTGAGATTCGAACTCAGGATCCCCGCCGTGTAAAGGCGATGTCATGACCGACTAGACCACGAGCCCATTTTGCTTACATTTACAGGATCGCTCCAAGTGCAAGACCAAAATGTCACTAGTTATATATATCTCTTTTGTTAGGAGAGAACTTCGGGGCTTATCTGAGAAACAGTTATTGCACTAAATTGGTACTCTTAGTTATTGGATAAAACTCTTATTACACTAAATGAGACTGTTATTAAACTAAATGAGAAAACTCTTACTACACTAAGTGAGACTCTTATTGCAATAACTGAGGGATTCCTACTACACCAAAACCTTTACCTTACCAGATGAGACTGTTAGCACGCCAGATGAAACTTTAATTATACTAAGTGAGAAACTCTTACTACACTAAATGAGACTCTCACTACACTAAAGGAGTCTAATACATCATCCTTAACATCATCCTTAGAGCCCACTTTTTTCCATACAGGAAATACAGAAAGCGGAAATAAAGTTCACTTATTTTCGATATTATTTTAGACTCGAAACTATCCCATTTACAGGCAAGCCCGAGATAGTTCTGAATGGAAAACCGTTAAGCAAAATATATTTATATCAGATTAGCATGTTGTAACTTGTGAGCGGGTCTCTCTTTTAGATAACCCCAACCCCCAACACCCCAATTCATACTCCCCAACCCGCTCATTCTGTTCTAATCAAAAACCGAAATATATATCTAGTATTAATTCGCCAATTAATTATCGGGTTCGATTTCAGGAAGTAGAATTTCAAGCTAAAGAAATGAACCTGAAATTATAAGTTCTGATTTATAAACCATAAAATATAAAATGAAAAACTATTTATAATATGAATAGATATTGATGTCGAGTGAGCGGGTCTCTTTTCCATAGTATAACCCCAAACCCATATCCCCCAACTATTTCCCCCAACTATTCCCCAAACTCTCCAACCCGCTCACAAACTTTTCTTTGCTTGTTTTTACCGGTTTCCTGAAGATTAGAAAACTTTTTTGTAAGATTATGTTAAATTTGCAAGTTTATCTTAATCTTTCTGGATTTATCCTAACCTATCCTATCTGGATTTATCCTATCCGGATTTGTCTCAACTTATCTAGTTCATCGAAACTTATCTGAGTTTATTTCATTCATATGGGATCGTTTCAATCTGTTCAGAACTATTCTAGCTTATCTGCAAGTATGTCATTTTAATGAGGTTTATCTCATCCATGTCTAATTTTTCATCTCAGTTTCCTTCTCATCATTTCCACATAGTCCGAAAAAAACCTTTTTATGATAAGGCTTCCGAAGAAAAAAAATTTAAATTAATTCATCTTTGAACAGAGGGGAGAAAATTAAAAGGAAACTTACAAAGCTAAGCGAGGCAAGAAAATTAAAACCGAAGACGAGAAAAATTAGAAGTCGAAAAGAGTTTTTTGGGTTTTCGACTCGGCTTTTTTAGGAGTCTCATTGGTCTCGGTTTCAGGATTTGCAGGCTTATCAGGAAGTTTTTGGATGACGTCGAGATTTGCAGGTTCCTGCGGCTCTGGAAGTTCAGGAGAGGTGGTGCCCCCTATCAGTTCATGGACAGGAAAGGCTCCTTTCTCGAAGGATTCAGGCAGAGAGAAGGGACTCTTAATCTTAAGATTCTCAGGTTCAGATGGACTGGATGCAAAGCTGTCAGGTGCAAACCCGATTCCGTCAATCACTGCCCGATACTGCTCCGGTGTAAGGCCGGAAGTAAAACTATCAGGCGTGAGAGTACCTGAGGTAAGATTATGAGGTAGAATGGTATCAGAATTATTATTTTCTGAATTCGTAATTTCTCGGGAAATCTCCGGCAAAATATCAAGGCTAAAGTTAAGGGTTTTCTGCCCGCCCTGGGAAGTCCGGGAATCGGGAACTTCAGGTTTCTCAGAAGGTTTTCCGACTTTTTCCTCAGGAGTTTTAACTGCGCAGCCGGAAGGCGCCTCTTTATTATCGCCTGAGGGAGCGGGAGCCCTGAAAAACTCAGTCTCATCGGATTCTTCTTTTCCTTCCAGAAGAAGTTCCTGCGCCCTGTCGTAGATTTTCTGTAACTTTTTGCTGGCTTTTGTGCTCCCTGAGAGATATATCAATTCCTCAAGTTCAAGCCCGAGGCCTGCAGTAATTTCAATCGCGGATTCTTCCTCTTTTAACATGCGAGAATAAAGTTCCAGCAGGTTATTTCTGGAATAGCGCATTGATTCGAAGCTGTGTTCTCCAACTTTAGAAGCTATATTATCCCTGAGGTCTCGCTTGGAACGTATCTGCCCCATCCTTTTCCAGAGAGAAGGCGACTGGTACTTGATAAATCCGGGATAAGGCTTTGTTTTTGAGATTGCAGCTCCGCAGACCATCAACATGCTGGCGTACCTCCACATCCCATAGTTCTGGCGTTTCTTTACACGCCCCAGGTAAAGGTCAGCCCGCGAGAGATAACCAAAGCCGGTTCTTATATCTCCCAGATCCCCGTCCTTAGAGGCATACTGGACAGGCAGGTTTTCATCGATCCAGTGTACAAGGTCTTCAGGACTTTCATCAAGCCCGCGAGCAGCTTCCATGGCCTTTTTACAGTCTGTGCTCTTGAAAATTCTCTGCATTGCCTTGAAGATATTTTCCTTGACGTCCCTGCCTGAAGTGCTGATGTCCTCGACTTCCAGCACTTTCCTCCCGCTGGCCGCAGCCTGAAGGTCGTTAATTGCGCTCCTGAGGTCGCCCCCTGCACCTTCAGCAATTTGCTGGATTGCATCCAGGCTACATGAAATTTCCTCGCTCTCGCATACCTTCTTCAAAGCAGGAACCATAGAGCGGCTCTGCACGGACCCGAACTTTATTTCCAGACAGAGATTCCGAATAGTAGGAGTCAACTCATAAACATCGTTTGCAATCAGCACTATGGGTTGAAACGTACTCTTTATAATCCCTGCAATGGCCCGCATTCCACCCCGGTCTGCAGTTCCGTGAAGGTTGTCCGCTTCGTCCAGGATGATCAGGCGCTTTCCTCCAAAGAGAGTATTCATTGAAGCTGCCGATCCCGCAATCTTCTCGATAACACCTGCAGTTCTCTGGTCGCTTGCATTGAGTTCGATTACTTCCCAGCCCAGATCGCGGGCAAGAGCGTGGGCAGTCGAGGTCTTCCCTACCCCTGCAGGCCCGTGAAGGATTACTGCCTTTCTATCGGGAATGGCTGAAAGCCACTTCTCAGCCCAGGTTCGCAAATCCTGCACCGCCTTCTTGTTCCCCACGATCTCCTTCAGGGTCTGGGGGCGGTATTTCTCAGCCCATTCAATTGCCAACGTCATCTTAAACCATACCAATAAAAAAAGAACTCATTCTTAATTCTATACATTTTAATCTTTTTACCAGTAGAAAGCCTTTATTCCTACCATCCTCTGATACTGATTTTTTAACTGACAACACTAAATTTACATTTCCATATGTATTAAAGTCTTTTTGCTATCATAATAAAGGCTATTTCCAACTGCCAGAAGAACTCGGGCAGAAAAGTTGCACTCATACCTCCTTTCTTCTACTTGAGTTGCTTTCCGCAATTCAAATCCACCAATAATTTGAAACCAACCCGGGCGCAGAAAAACTCAATATAAACGCTATAACTGCCGAGTACTAAAACCAGGGAAACGCCGTGCCTGCGTTCTCTTTCCCCAGTATTTCCATCGTCCACAAGTTGTTGTAATACTACAAGTTGTTGTAATACTATATTTATCGAGAGTCCAAAGCGAGTTGAAGACGGTTCTGATTACCCCCTGAATAAGCCCTCTTGAGCTCACTTCAGTATCTTTACTCATAAATTAGCCCTCTTGAGCGAACGAAGTGAGCGAAAAGGGCAGCGTACTCCCGAGGCGCAATTCGGGGCGTACTCCCGAGGCGCAATTCGGGTGCGAAAAGGGCAGCGCGCTGCAGAGACGAAACTCGGGAGGGACAAAATTAATTAATGATCGTGCTTGTACTTCTTTGAACTACTTAAAATCTTACACAACAGTTCGGATGGATATGGAAAAGAATAGCATGGATACTCTCCTTGAGGCTATCGAAATTAGGGCCAGGGCGAACAGGGCCAGAGTAGCTATGGGAATAAGGGACCCGAATTCCAAGATGCTCGAGAGCGCCTGGAAAGCCCAGGAACTGGGGTATGCACAGGTCGTCCTTGTGGGAATTAAGAAAGAAATCGATGAAATCGGCACAGAACTTGAGGTAGTGGATACGGATGAGCCCGAAAAGACTCTTGCAGAACTTATGGTTTCAAGAAAAGTCGATGCAGCCATCAGGGGCACGGCAAAGGCATCGGGAGCCCTTGCCCACCTCAAAGAAGCGCTTGGAAAGAAAAGAATCTGCCGGCTTGCCCTGCTCCTCACAGTTGATGGGACACCTTTCTTTCTCGCCCCTGTAGGAATCGATGAGGGGAACACGATTGGAGATAAGCTCAGGATGATAACACTTGGTGCCGAACATATAAGGAGGTTCGGGATAGAGCCTGCTGTCGGCGTGCTTTCCGGAGGCAGAATTGGAGACGTAGGAAGGAACAGACGTGTAGACAGGACACTTGCGGATGGAGAATTCGTTACAAGGCGAGCTGTAGAACTCGGGATCAATGCCAAGCATTACACAATTCTTATTGAAGATGCCATAAAAGAATCGAATTTTATCGTTGCTCCTGACGGGATCTCGGGAAACCTGATCTTCAGGACAATTGCTTTCCTGGGTGGGGGCGATGGGCTCGGAGCTCCGGTACTGATGGACGATTTTGTTTTTGTAGATACATCAAGGGTAGGCGGACATTTTACGAAAGCCATAATGCTTGCAAGTGCACTGTCTCACTTGAATAAGGAAAGACAAAAGGTGATTAATTGAAAACCATTGCAGAGACATGGCCGATAGTCAAAGGCGACTACACAGTAGGGAATCCGAAATCCCGGATCGCGGTAGTAACTCTTGCGAGCCAGATAAACCCCTCGCCTGAAGCGGCCCTCTGGGGAAGTTCAAAAACCGAAAATCTGGGAGTTGAAAAGATAATCGTAAATGTTATCTCAAATTCCAATATAAGGTATATTCTTGTCTGCGGGATGGAATCAAGGGGGCATCTGGCAGGCAATTCCCTGCTTGCAATTCACGTAAACGGGATTGACGAGAAGGGCAGGATTATTGGCTCTGAGGGAGCGATCCCTTTTATAGAAAATATATCCAGGGAGGCAGTCAAACGCTTCCAGCAGCAGGTAGTGCTTCTCGACAGGATTGGACTGACTGACCCTGCTGAAATAATGAAAATTGTGAGAAGATATAAGTACCGAGGGGAAGCTTATCCGGATGAGCCTATTGTTACCATTTCTCAGAAGAAAAGGCAGTCTACTTTCGCAGTCCCTCTTTCAGGCGATATAATAATTTCCGAAGAACTTGTTATGGACGCAGCTGCAGGAGTCGTCTCCCAGGCAAAAGATTTCTAGTTTCCAGTCAGGAGACTTACTTCGAGCGTACGCGTGATTGTTGAGACAAAATACTAGCCTGTAGATTTTGAGGGTGTAAGAATGTTTAAGTTCCAGAAAGAACAGGAAATCGTTAATATTGCAGGAGTGAAGATAGGGGGACAACCAGGAGAGCTCCCGACCGTGCTTGCAGGGACTATATTTTATGATAAACATGAAATCGTAGAAAACGTTGCAAGAGGCCTGTTTGATCGGGATGCTGCCGAAAAACTGATAAACCTGCAGGAAGCAAGTGCGGAAGAAACAGGAAACCCACACATGATCCATGTTTTCGGTACTACCCCTGAAAGCATTACCCGTTATATTGACTTTGTGTCAGAAATTTCAGAAGCTCCCTTTCTTATCGACTCCCCCACAGGAACCGTGCGTTCCCATGCCGCAGAATATGTCAGCGAGGTAGGGCTTGCAGACAAAGCAATCTACAATTCTATAAATATGAGCATCAATGCTTCGGAGATTGAAGCTCTTGCTCTATCCGATATTGACAGCTCGATTATCCTTGGCTTCAACGCTATGGACTCATCCCTCCAGGGCAGGATGGAATTGCTGGAAAATGGAGCAGGCCTTCTAGAAGAAGGATTGCTTTCAATTGCTGACAGATGCGGAATAATTAACAAGCTTATAGATCCGAGCATTACCCCTATGGGAAATGGGGCAGGCGTAGCTCTCAGGATGACAATCACTGCAAAAGCAAAATGGGGGCACCCAACCGGCTCGGGAATCCACAATGCACCCTCGGCCTGGAACTGGCTGAATCAGAAGAAAGAAAAAGACCCTATCCTCTACAAAATTTGCGACGTCGGTTCGACCTGCTTGCAGCAGGCAGCAGCCGGAGATTTCATCCTTTATGGGCCTATCGAATATGCTCGATACGTATTTCCAATGGCTGCCATGAGCGATATAATGATTTCTGAAGCTGTAGCTGACCTTGATATAGAGCCTGCTGCCCGGCATCCTGTAAATTTGCTGGTTTGATTTACCGCCCGAGTCCCGTCTCGGGAGGACGGTGCCCTTTTCGCTTCGCTCAAGAGGGCTAATTGTAATAAAAAGCTGAACTGAGCTCAAGAAGGTTAATTGTAATAAAGAAACTGAACTGAGCTCAAGAGGGCGGATTAGGAGTAAGTAATAGTCAGCTTTGCCAAGCGAGCTGGATTTATGAGTCTGGAAAGATTTCCTTTATCTACTTGATTACTTTTCATTTAAGTATCTGGATATTTTCAGAGCCGGGTATGATACCTGTCCTGCCGCTGACACACCTGATGCAGATATGCTGTTTA
>CAZSVY010000226.1:0-4621 GCA_964610495.1 uncultured Methanosarcinales archaeon | reverse complement strand
GCAAAGCCTGTGCTCGGACGGCGTTGTAAAGGTATATAAAGAAGGCAAAATAGGAGTCACAGTCGGCTGCAGCGGCAGCAGGACATACACCAAGATCTCAGACGAAGAAATGATCATGGGAATTCCTATCGAACTTCTGGCCGATGTCGCCTCCGGCCTCAAAGAGATCTGTCCTAAATAAACCTAAATAAAGATAATATCTGAACCTTTACTTATATATAAACGCTCTCCCATGCTCAAGCCCTTTCATAGTGTTATTAAAGCATAAATTTTATGAAAGGGCATATAAAAAACAACATTCTTCGTAACTATTTAGCTTGCCGAAAACCAAACTACTGATGTTCATTTTAAACTCTAAAAAATAGATAAGAATTTTTTTGGGGAGAGTAAACGATTAAAAAATGTATGCGCCCACATAATGGATATTATAAAAATGGAAATTAAGGCTTATTAATCTTAACTAAGGAACTTTCTTGCCTGTGTAATATCGATTTCGGAATGTCTTCGGAAAAGAGTTTACTTCAATTTCGACTAATTCAGGATAAAAAATTAAGTAATTTGGGAGCTTATTAACTCTCAAAAGGTACAAGATATACGCCATCTGCCCTTTTTTGCCCCTTTACCAGCTCACAATGCCTCAGGAGAGCAAACTGGTTCTCGGCCTCCAACATGGATATCTCAAACTTTTTTGCGATCTCGTCTTTTGTTGCCCCGCCGCTGGAAACAATGAACTCATAGATGGCTTTTTGCAGTTCAGTCAGACCTTCTGTACCTTCAAGCCCGGCTTCTTCCCTGAAGATTTTCTTGGAACGAACTGCCCAGGGGTCACATGCCTGAATTTTATGGTGGCTTTCTATAAAGCAGTCCTCACAGAAAACCTTGCCTTCTCCCTCTATACAGTCTTCTTTTTCCAGTTCACACCCACAAACGTTACATTTGACAGGATTGATTTTTCCTTCGGTCAACTTATCTCACCTCGTTTCTTCAAACGTTCAGTTCATCCAGAATTTTAAGAACAACTACAGAGCCATAGGCTACTGCAGGCCCACCAGCCATCACTATGGCTGTACTGACAGCCTCCAGGATTTCCTCACGGGTTGCCCCCAGTTTTACAGCTTCAGGAACATGCTTCCAGAGACAGTATTCACAGCGCAGGGATACTGCAATTGCCACCATCATTAGTTCTTTCGTCCGGGCAGATAGAGCTCCGTCTTTAACAACTTCGGAATGAAGTCCGCGGACTGAATTCATTACTCCTGGAAGTTCTCCAGCCATAGCTTTTACTTTTTCATCCATGTCGATTATTTCTGCCAAACTCTCACATCCTTAACACACTTAATTCTAATAGGTTTGAAAAGAATTTAAAAGTAGCTTGAAATCGAATTAAGAATCAAAAGGCACCATATAGATTTCATCTCCCATTTTCCGCCACTTGACAAGCTCACAGTGCCTTAATATTGCAAGCTGGTTTTGGGTTTCCTGGGGAGTAATCCCAAACAGCCTGGAGATTTTTTCAGGCGTAACTCCGCCTTCAGCCTGTATGAACTCATAAAGCTCCCTTTGAAGCTCTGTCAACCCATTGGTGCCTTCCAGACCATACTTTTTTCTAAAGAGTTTTTTAGAGCGTACCGCCATCGGGTCTGCAAACCTGATCCTCTGGTGCTCTTCCAGATAACATTCCTCACAGGTTGCCCGCCCGTTTTCTTTGAGAGATTCACTTCCGGGTATTTCCTTTCCGCACACCTGGCATGCTATAAAATACGAAATACTTTGATCGAGTTCCCTGTTGCCGGATTTATTCGTTTTTATCAGGCCGTGAAACTCCAGATAACTCACTATTTCATATACTGTTGATCTGGATAATCCATATCTTGTTTTTGCCTTTTTTATAACATCTCGAACATGGAAACCGCAGTCTATATGAGCTTCTTTTATGCATTCAATTATCCAGATTTCTTCTTCATCCAGTACAAGTTTCATCGCATTCTCCCGAAAGCCAGCAAAAACCCCGGGTTTTTAGGTTTCCGTTTTTACCATATTCCAGATCTCAGAATTTTTTACTCTCTCCAGAAAGGTTCTCTCTACAAATAGAGTTAACATTATATTAGATTACCGATATGTATATATATCTAGTTCGTAACATTAAAAAAGGAATTGAGAAAGACGCGAGGAATATCCCCCATTCAAAGCAGAAAGCTTTATACAAAAACATCTTAGTGTTAAATACACTATGATGTTAAGTGAAGGTAAAAGGGATTAACATAAAATAAATGATTTTGAGTAAGGCAAAGGGATTAACGTAAAAATAAACCTCCAATCCCGTGAAAAGAATCAAAAGTGTCATCATGCCCAGAAACACATACTTCCGACATACACCTGCATTCATACTGCTCTTCCTTACACAGAAACCAGCTTATGGAGCCCTTTTGTTCAGGAGGCTTGACGAAGAAATACCTTTCAATCTAATAGATACTCCTGCGCTCTACAGGGCACTGAATGATCTGGAAAAAGGAGGAGCAGTTGAGGCTTACTGGGATACTTCCGAACCAGGGCCGGCAAAAAAATGGTATAAAATAACCCAAAAAGGAACAGAAAAGCTTGGTGAGCTCAAGCAGGACATTGAAAGGACAAAGAGGAACCTTGACTTTTTTCTGGAAACTTACGAGAAATTGCAAAATTGAAGTCTCAGAATTCCTGCAAATTAAATGGAGGAGATTCTCCTGAACAGTACATACCTTTATTTTCTAGCTTTTATCTTCCTTACGGTTTCTTACCTGAAGGATAAGAAAAAGACAAAAATGGCTCTTTTTAGAGCCTGGAAATCTTTTTCAGGAATTCTCCCGGAGGTTCTCTCAGTTATGATGTTTGCAGGAATTACCCTGGCAATCCTGAGTCCGGACACAATCTCAAAGCTTATCGGTTCGGAGTCAGGCTTTTTCGGAATCATCCTCTCGCTGACAGCAGGATCTATTGCATTGATTCCGGGTTTTGTTGCCTTCCCGCTTGGAGCTGCCTTTCTAGATGCAGGAGCAGGGTATGCACAGATTGCAGCCTTTGTTTCTTCACTTATGGCAGTAGGATTCGTAACCCTGCCCCTGGAGATAAAATATTTCGGCAAACGTACGGCAATCCTGAGAAATGCATCTGCACTGGTAATATCTCTGGTTTTTACAATGGTGATCTGGAGGTTAATGTAATATGAATATCGATACAGGTGCTGGAACAAGCGCTGAAGTAAGCGCTGGAAGTATTAGCATTAATCTCGGAAACCCGGATATAAAACCTGCAGATTCGGGTATGAAATTCAGGAACAAAACTGCCAGATCCAAAAGCAAGAGTGTAAAACGGAGGGCAACTGCCCTGGCAAAAAGGTTCAGGTTTGCTATAGTCTTTGCTTTTGTTATAATAGCCCTGTATTTTACGGACACGGCTGAGGGTATAAAGGCCTTCAATATATCCGTATCGAACACGAAAGAAATGCTTGGCTTGATTCCTCCTGTCTTTGTCTTCATGGGCTTGCTGGACGCCTGGGTTCCTAAAGAAACCTTTATCAGGTATATGGGGGAAGCCTCGGGCCTTAAAGGAGTACTTACAGCTTTATTTTTAGGATCTGCTGCCGCAGGCCCCCTTTATATCGCCTTTCCCATTGCAGCGCTCCTGATAAAGAAAAAAGCAAAACTGGCGTATGTGTTTTTCTTCCTCGGAGTATGGTCCACTACGAAAATTCCCCTTCTAATGTATGAGTTTTCATACATGGGAGCCAGATTTACGGCAATCCAGATAGCGGTATGCATTCCCCTGTTTCTTCTCTTCTCCCTGATAATCGAAAAAACCTTATCTGCAGAAGACAGGGAATCCCTGTACAGGAAAGCCGAATCCGAGTTCTCCTGAAAGAACCCGATTCAAACCCTGCAATCACACCCTCTTTCTTTCAGGAGCCTGACCTGTTCTTCATAAGAATCCACAAGCTCGTCCTGAACTGCTTTTCCTGTCGCGAGAGCAGGGTCGAGAGGAGTATGGTGCTTGTAACCTCGTTTTGTCATTTCCTCTACCAGGGCTTCATGCCTCAGGTAGAGAGCTTTCAGTTTTCCCCTCCAGCGCATGGTTTCGGGATGGTGAGCATAGGCTTTCTTGTTATTGGTGATTATAGACCATAGAGCATGTAACTCACGGTGTTCCCCTAGAAGATGCTGCCTGCACATTTTCTCAGGAGGTATATCCCAGATCCTCATAAGACGAATTCCGAGCCCATATAAGAAAGGGTTTTCGGAGGGAAGAGAGTTCACTTAACGCGAAAATTAAGTCTCATATTCTGTGTCTGATTCTTTGTTCTTATACATATTTACCTACTACCTGAGAAAGCATAATCCATGAGACCGTGGGTATTCCGGCGTTCTGCCTTTTTTCTGCTTCTTCTAACTGCCATATGCTATTTTCTCACTCCTGCACTTGCCCATGTGCCGGTTTTCGGAGGGGAGGGTAAAAGTCCTGAGACCGCAATCCGGATTGAAGACCCTGCCAAATCAAGGGTGCTTTACGGGCAGCTTGCTTCCGAAGACCTCAGGTACTACAGTTTTAATGTAGAGAAAGGGGAGAGAATTGTACTCGGGATTACCGTTCC